>NZ_JBIARH010000004.1:103591-243355 GCF_042889785.1 Streptomyces sp. NPDC002476
GGCCGCGCGCCCGGCCCGCCGGGGGCCCCCCCCCCCCCCCCCCCCGCGGCGCGCCCCCCCCCCCGCCCGCGCCCCCCCCCCCCCCGGGGCCCCCCCCCCCCCCCCTCGTGGGACGGTCCGGTCGATCAGGCGGGCGTCATCCGGCCGGACCGCCGAGCCAGCCGCCGGGCCCTCCGTTCCCGTTCCCGTTCCCGTTCCCGTTCCCGTTGCCGTTGCCGTTGCCGCCGCTGTCGTCGCCCGGCGGTTCGGTCATCGGCGGGCTGGTGTTGGGACCGCCGCCGTTTCCGCCGTTCGGGCCACCGTTGTTGGCTCCGCCGTTGTTGTTCTGGCAGTTCCGGTCCCATGCGCTGCAGGTCTCGGTGGCACCGGGCAGCGGGGACATGGTCGCCGTGGCCTCCTCGGAGGGCTCTTCCTCCTGCGTGGGCGTCGTCTCGGCCGTGGGCGTCGGGATCGGGCTCTGCGCACCACCGCCGTAGACCTTCTCGCCGATCGGCGTCGGCTCCGGGAAGGGCTTGACAGGCTTGCCGCGCATCGCCTCCGCCATGTAGTCGTGCCAGATCTGGGCCGGGAACGAGGCACCGTGGATCGACTTCTCGCCGCCCGTGCCGTACATCTCCTCGAACTTGCGGTTCTTGTTGTTCTCGTCGTCGTCCAGCCGGTACATGCTGATGGCCGTCGACAGCTGCGGGGTGTAGCCGACGAACCAGGCCGACTTGTTGCCGTCCGTCGTACCCGTCTTGCCCGCCACGTCACGGCCGGGAAGCTTCGCGGGGGTACCGGTCCCGTGCTCGACGACGTTCTTCAGGACGTCGGTGACGTTGTCGGCGATCGCGTTGTCGAATGCGCGCTTGGGCGCGTCCTCGTGCCGGTAGATGGTCTCGCCCCGGTACTTCACCTCGGTCACGGAGAAGGGCTCGCGCTGCTGGCCGCTGGCCGCGAAGGTCGCGTACGCGCCGGCCATGCGGATCGCGCTGGGCGAGGACGTGCCGATGGAGAACGACGGCACGTGCCAGTCGGCCATGTTGCGGTCATCCTTGAGCCCGGCGGCGATGGCGATTTCCTTCACCTTGTCGGTGCCGACGTCCATGCCGAGCTGCACGTACGGGGAGTTGGCGGACCACTGCATCGCCTCGCGGAGGGTGATGTTGCCCCGCGACTCCTCGCCGTCGTTGGCCTGCAGCCACTGCTTGCCGTCCTCGTCGGTCCAGATCTGGCCGTCGTACTTCTTGATCTTCAGGTTGTGATCGGCGTTGTAGATGCTCAGCGGGGAGACCTTCTGGCGATCCGACAGACCTTGGTCCTCACCGAGCGAGGGATCGCGCTTGCCGTACTCCATCGCCGCCGCCAGCACGAACGGCTTGAAGGTCGAACCGACCTGCGCACCCGTGGGGTCGGCGTTGTTGGTGTAGTGCTTGGTCGCGTCCTGACCGCCGTAGATCGCCTTGATGGCACCGGTCCCGGGCTCCACCGACCCGCCGCCGAACTGGACGTGGGTGTCCGTCTTGGGGCGCTGGTCCGGCTTGATCTTGCTCTTGTAGACCTTCTGGACGGCTGCTTCGAGCTGCTCGACCTGCTTTCGGTTGAAGGTGGTGTGGATCTCGTAGCCACCCTGGGCGAGCATCTCCGCCGTGACGCCGTCCTTGTTGTTGTTGAGGAAGTAGTTCTTGGCCAGGTCGACCAGGTAGCCGACCTGACCGCCCAGCTGGGCGTTCTTCCGCGGCGGGTCGGGCATCGGGAATTCTGTGTACTTGGCACGTTCCGCCGCCGACAGGCGCCCGTCCTTCACCTCCTCGTCGAGGATCCACTTCCAGCGCTCGATGGCCCGTCTGGTGTTGTCCTTCTTGGTCGCCCGCTCGTCGATCTCGGTGGCACCGGCCGGGTCGTAGTAGGTCGCGCCCTTGAGCAGCGTGGCGAGGAACGCGCACTCGCTCGGGTCGAGTTCCGTGGCGTCCTTGCCGTAGTACGTCCGGGCCGCCGCCTGGATCCCCGATGCACCCCGCCCGTAGTAGGAGACATTGAGGTAGTCGGTGATGACATCCTTCTTGTTCATCGTGTTGGCGACCTTGAGCGTGATGAAGAGCTCTTCGAACTTCCGGCTCAGGGTCTGTTCCTGGGACAGGCGCGAGTTCTTCACGTACTGCTGGGTGATCGTCGAACCACCCTGGACCTCGCCGCCGGTGGCCATGTTGAACAGGGCCCGGGCAATGCCCTTGGGGTCGATGCCCCAGTCGTCGTCGAACGACTTGTTCTCGGCCGAGATGACCGCGTTCCGCATGGCCTCGGGGATCTGCTCGTAGCTGATCTCCTGACGGTTGACCTCGCCGCCCGTGGCGACCATCTGGGTGCCGTCGTCCCAGAAATAGACGTTGTTCTGCGCCTTCGCGGCATCCTTCACGGTGGGCAGGCCGACCGCCGCGTAGGCGATGCCGCCGACCCCCATGAGCAGGCCGAAGAAGCCGAGACAGAGTCCGGACGCCAGCTTCCACGAGGGCAGCCAGCGGACCACCCCGGACTTCCCGGCGCGCGGGTAGTCGATGAACCGCTTCTTCACCGGACGCCGATCGGCCCGGCCACGCCCCCGGCCCGGCCCCTCATGCCCGCCGTTCCCACCGGTCCCGCGACGACGCCCCCCGCCACCGCCCCCACGGCCTCCGCCGCGCTGGGCGGCTCGTCTGGCCGCGGCACGGCCGCCGTACGGGCTGTCTCCGTCGTGCGCATCGGAAGATGACTCCGACGTCACTCCGCGTGACGGAGCTGCTCGGCGTCCGGAGGACTGCTGGGCGGCTCGTCTGGTCGCTGCACGCCCCCCGCCCTGCGGTTGCGGCGGTTTGCGACGGTGCTCGCTCATGGAACGACTACTCCTCGGGCAGGCGAGAACGCCTGGAAGCGGCAGTTGAGATCCGGTCCCCCGACTTACGGACCAGCCCGGCGACGAGCTCGTCCATCGTGCGTCCGGCTGGGCCGTCATGACGGACGCGCGCGGGCGTCTCGCGGTCACCGGTGGTCTGCATGCCGCACAGACTACGCACGGTCAAAACCCTCCTAGGACCGAACTTCACCTCAAACAACGCAAGTCGGTTCCTACGAATTCGCGATGTGACGCCGTTCACCATGCCCACCCTTGTCGCGACGCAACGGTCGATCTATCGTCGTGATGTATCGAGTCGATACATCAGCTCGGTACATCGACCCGGCACAGGGGCTCCGCAGGAGCACCGGGGAAGCAGAAGGAGGCGAAGATGAGCAGGCGCTCGGGCATCCTCGAATTCGCCGTTCTCGGTCTGCTCCGCGAATCCCCCATGCATGGGTACGAGCTGCGCAAACGTCTCAACACCTCGTTGGGGATCTTCCGCGCCTTCAGCTACGGCACGCTCTATCCCTGCCTCAAGACGCTGGTCGCCAACGGCTGGTTGATCGAGGAGCCGGGGGGCGCCCCGGCCGATCTCCCGCCCTCGGTCGGGCGTCCGGTCGCCCCCGCCTCCTCGTTGGCCGGGCGCCGGGCCAAGATCGTCTACCGACTCACGGCGGAAGGTAAGGAGCACTTCGAGGAACTGCTCTCGCACACCGGCCCCGACTCCTGGGAGGACGAGCACTTCGCGGCCCGCTTCGCCTTCTTCGGGCAGACGGAGCGCGAGGTGCGGATGCGGGTGCTGGAAGGACGGCGCAGCCGGCTGGAGGAGCGTCTGGAGAAGATGCGCGCCTCTCTGGCCCGCACGCGTGAGCGCCTCGACGACTACACGCTTGAGCTGCAGCGACACGGCATGGAGTCCGTGGAGCGCGAAGTGCGCTGGCTGAACGAGCTCATCGAGAGCGAGCGGTCGGGACGGGATCAGCGACGATCCTCGCCCGGGGGCGACGCTCAGCAGGACACCGCAGGAGAGCCGGACGGCCTGCCCCGGCACCGGGGTGACACCCGGCCGGATCCGTCCGACGACACCTCACAGTGAGGTCCCCGCAGATCCGCGGGGCCTCATCGGGAACAACCATTACACACAGGGAGCAACCGGAATGGGTTCGGTTCGCGTAGCCATCGTCGGCGTGGGCAACTGCGCCGCCTCGCTGGTCCAGGGCGTCGAGTACTACAAGGACGCCGACCCGGCCGGCAAGGTGCCCGGCCTGATGCACGTCCAGTTCGGCGACTACCACGTGCGGGACGTCGAGTTCGTCGCCGCCTTCGATGTCGACGCGAAGAAGGTCGGGCTCGACCTCGCGGACGCCATCGGTGCCAGCGAGAACAACACCATCAAGCTGTGCGACGTGCCGAGCACCGGTGTCACCGTCCAGCGCGGCCACACCCTCGACGGCCTGGGCAAGTACTACCGCCAGACCATCGAGGAGTCGTCCGAGGACGCGGTCGACGTGGTCCAGATCCTCAAGGACCGCGAGGTCGACGTTCTCGTCTGCTACCTGCCGGTCGGCTCCGAGGCCGCGGCGAAGTTCTACGCCCAGTGCGCCATCGACGCCAAGGTCGCGTTCGTCAACGCCCTCCCGGTCTTCATCGCCGGCACCAAGGAGTGGGCGGACAAGTTCACCGAGGCCGGTGTCCCGATCGTCGGCGACGACATCAAGTCCCAGGTCGGCGCCACCATCACGCACCGCGTGATGGCGAAGCTCTTCGAGGACCGGGGCGTCATCCTGGACCGCACGATGCAGCTGAACGTCGGCGGCAACATGGACTTCAAGAACATGCTCGAGCGTGAGCGCCTGGAGTCCAAGAAGATCTCCAAGACGCAGGCGGTCACCTCGCAGATCCGTGACCGCGAGCTGGGCGAGAACAACGTCCACATCGGTCCGTCGGACTACGTGGCCTGGCTGGACGACCGCAAGTGGGCGTACGTGCGTCTTGAGGGCCGCGCCTTCGGCGACGTCCCGCTGAACCTTGAGTACAAGCTCGAGGTCTGGGACTCGCCGAACTCCGCGGGGGTCATCATCGACGCGCTCCGCGCCGCAAAGATCGCCAAGGACCGCGGCATCGGCGGCCCGATCCTCTCGGCGTCCTCCTACTTCATGAAGTCCCCGCCGGTCCAGTACTTCGACGACGAGGCCCGCGAGAACGTCGAGAAGTTCATCAGGGGCGAGGCCTCCAACTGACGCGGCCGGACACGGCGCGTCGGCGCGGTCTGCTGAGGAACGGCAACATGCCTCTCGTTCCGCACCGTTGAGGGTCCCCGGGCATTCCGCCCGGGGACCCTCAACGTATGTGACCCTTGATCGCATGCCAGTCGTAGGTGATCTCCGCGTACTCCTGCGCCTTCGGAACTTCCGTCGTCTGCTCGCCGTACGGCTCCTCTCCCAGTCGGCCGACGGCGTCTACCAGGTCGCGCTGGCGTCATACGTCGTCTTCTCCCCCGAGAACCAGGCATCGGCGACCGCCATCGCCTCCGCGATGGCCGTCCTGCTCCTGCCCTACTCGCTCGTCGGCCCCTTTGCCGGGGTCCTGCTGGACCGCTGGCCGCGCCGCCAGGTCCTTCTGTACGGCAACGTACTGCGCGCCACGCTCGCCTGCTGCACCGCGTTCTTGATCCTCGGCTCGGCACCGCAATGGCTCTTCTACACCTCTGCGCTCTGCGTCACCGCGGTCAACCGCTTCGTACTGGCCGGGCTCTCGGCCGCGCTGCCGCGAGTCGTCGACAGCGAGCGGCTGATCCTGGCCAACTCGCTCTCACCGACCGCGGGCACGCTCGCGGCCACGGCGGGCGGTGGCCTCGCCTTCGTCGTGCGACTGGCATTCGCCGACTCCGACGCGGCGGTGGTACTGCTGGCCGCCGCGCTCTATCTCGCCTCGGCCATGGCGTCTCTGAGTCTGGCCACCCGGCTCCTCGGACCGGACCGGGACGGGCACCGGGTCCGACTGGGAACGGCGATGGCCGTCACCGCTCGTGGGCTCGTCGAGGGGCTGCGTCATCTGTCGGAGCGGAGGCATGCCGCCCGGGCACTGGCCGCCATGACCGTGATCCGCTTCTGCTACGGCGCGCTGACCGTGATGGTGCTGATGCTGTGTCGGTACGCCTGGTCCAGCAGCGATTCCGAAGGACTCGCCCTGCTCGGACTGGCGGTGGCCGTGTCGGGCGCGGGGTTCTTCGCCGCGGCGGTGGTGACGCCCTGGGCGGTGGGGCGGCTCGGCCGGTTCCGCTGGATGGCGATGTGCGCGGCGGCCGCCGCAGTTCTCGAACCTGCGCTGGGGTTGTGGTTCCTCCCCGTACCGATGCTCGTTGCCGCGTTCGTCCTCGGGCTCGTGACTCAGGGAGCGAAGATCGCGACGGACACGGTGGTGCAGACCTCGGTGGACGATGCCTTCCGCGGGCGGGTCTTCTCCCTCTACGACGTGCTGTTCAACGTGGCCTTCGTCGGAGCCGCCGCGGTCTCCGCCGCGCTGCTGCCACCCGACGGGCGGTCGGCCCCCGTGGTGATCGGAGCGGCGACACTGTATGCCGTCACCGCCGTACTGCTGTTCCGGTGGAGGCACACCGACAACGCGCCCCGAACCGGCCGGTAAAGGCAAGGGGTGCTGTTTCACGTGAAACAGCACCCCTCTGTCGGTTGTCGTCGCGTTTCACGTGAAACATGACTGCGACCGCACCTTTGTCTCCCGCTGCCCGAAACGCCCCTCCCGAGCAGAAGCCCGGCCGTTCAGCCCTGGGCGGCCCACCACTCCTTGAGTTTGCCGACCGCGGCGTCGCGTCCCAGCGGGCCGTGCTCCAGCCGCAGCTCCAGCAGGAAGGCGTAGGCCCTGCCGACCATCGGCCCGGGGCTGATGCCCAGGATGGCCATGATCTCGTTGCCGTCCAGATCGGGCCGGATGGCGTCCAGCTCCTCCCGCTGCTGCAACTCCGCGATGCGCTCCTCGAGGCCGTCGTAGGTCCGGGACAGGGCAGCGGCCTTGCGCTTGTTCCGGGTGGTGCAGTCCGAACGGGTCAGCTTGTGCAGCCGCTCCAGCAGCGGCCCCGCATCGCGTACGTACCGGCGCACCGCGGAGTCGGTCCACTCTCCGTCGCCGTAGCCGTGAAAGCGCAGATGGAGCTCCACGAGCTTCGAGACGTCCTTGACCATCTCGTTGGAGTACTTGAGCGCGGTCATCCGTTTCCGGGTCATCTTGGCGCCCACCACCTCGTGGTGGTGGAACGAGACGCGCCCGTCCTTCTCGAAGCGCCTCGTCCTCGGCTTGCCGATGTCGTGCAGGAGGGCGGCAAGCCGCAGGACCAGGTCGGGGCCGTCCTGTTCCAGGTCGATCGCCTGCTCCAGGACGGTCAGCGAGTGCTCGTAGACGTCCTTGTGGCGGTGATGCTCGTCACTTTCCAGGCGCAGGGCGGGCAGCTCCGGCAGGACGTGCCGGGCCAGACCCGTGTCGACGAGCAGCGCCAGGCCCTTGCGGGGGTTGGCGGACAGCAGCAGCTTGTTGAGCTCGTCCCTGACGCGTTCGGCGGAGACGATCTCGATGCGTCTGGCCATCCCCGTCATCGCCGTGATCACGTCGGGTGCCACGTCGAAATCCAGCTGCGCGGAGAAACGGGCGGCACGCAGCATCCGCAGCGGGTCGTCGGAGAAGGACTCCTCAGGCGTACCAGGTGTGCGCAGTACCCGCTGAGCCAGGTCCTCCAGCCCACCATGGGGGTCGATGAAGTCCTTCTGCGGAAGCGCGACGGCCATCGCGTTGACCGTGAAGTCGCGACGGACGAGGTCGTCCTCGATGGAGTCGCCGTAGGAAACCTCGGGCTTGCGTGAGGTCCTGTCGTACGCCTCCGACCGGTAGGTGGTGACCTCGATCTGGTAGCCGTCCTTCTGGGCGCCGACCGTGCCGAAGGCGATGCCGACCTCCCACACCGAGTCGGCCCACGGCCGCACGATCTTCAGTACGGCGTCGGGGCGGGCGTCGGTCGTGAAGTCGAGGTCGTTCCCGAGCCTGCCGAGAAGGGCGTCCCGGACCGAACCGCCGACCAGAGCGAGACTGAATCCGGCATCCTGGAAGCGGCGGGCGAGGTCGTCGGCGACCGGTGACACCCGCAGCAGTTCACTGACTGCGCGATGCTGCACCTGGGTCAGGGCGCTGGAGCTGTCTTCGTTGGCGTTCGACACAACAGAAAAGGGTACGTGCCCGGACCGGCCTGGTCGTCCGGGTTCCGGCCCGCTCTGCGAGACTCTTGCGATCTTGTAGCGCACTCCGCAGCACTCGGTATCCGTGCACCTCGTTACCATGCGTGGACGCAGCAACCGAGAACCATCGACATCATCTGACTACGACGAGGGACGGGTAGGCGCGTGGCCGAGGCGGCAGACAATCAGGGGATCGGCCCCTCTCCTGCCCGCCGGTGGCTGCGGCGCACAGTCGCGTCCATCGCCGGGGCCCCTCTTCTCGTGGCTCTGCTGGCCGGACCGGCCGCGTCCGCCGCGCCCACAGCGCCTGCCGACGTGCCGTCCAAGGCTCCCTCCGTGTCCGAGACGGTGAAGGTGTCCTTGAACACCGTGGCTCCCAGTGCCCCGACGAAGGGGGACACTCTGACCGTCGTCGGCACGGTGACGAACAGGGGCAAGGCCACGATCACCGATGCGAGGGTCGATCTGCGGGTGGGACAGAGGATCACCGGCAGGACATCGATCGACGACATCGCGAAGCGCTCCGGATACGTGCCGGGCAACGATCCCGCCCCGCTCGGTGGCAAGTACACGGTGAAGCTCCCGAAGCTCCCCTCCGGGATCAGCCAGGACTTCGAGCTGTCGGTTCCGGTCGGCAAATTGGGTCTCGGCGACGACGGCGTGTATCCGATCGGTGTCTCGTTGTCGGGGCAGACCTCCCGCGCCCAGTACGATCAGGTGCTGGGGATCCAGCGCACCTTCCTGCCGTGGCAGGAGGAGGAACGCGATTCTCGGACGAAGATCACCTACCTCTGGCCGCTCATCGCGCCCGCGCACGTCACCGCCGAGACCGGCACCGACGACGAACAGACCCCGGTGTTCGCCGACGACACGCTGGCCGGCGAGCTCGCCCCCGGCGGGCGCCTCGAGCAGATGGTCTCGCTGGGCAGCCAACTGCCGGTGACCTGGGTCATCGATCCGGATCTGCTCGCCAGTGTCGATGCGATGGCGCGGGGCTACCAGGTCAAGTCCGGCGACACCACCGTTGCCGGGAAGAACGAGGCCGTCGCCAAGCAATGGCTCGCCGCCCTGGAGGCCGCGGTGTCCGACGGCGAGGTCGTCGCGCTTCCGTTCGCCGACCCCGACCTGGCGGCCATCGCCCACCGCGGCAAGAACGTGTCCGGCACCCTCAGCCATCTGCAGACCGCCACGGATGTGGCGGCGTCGAGCGTGCAGACCATCCTCCACGTGAAACCGTCGACGGATTTCGCCTGGCCCGTCGACGGAGCGATCGACCCCGCGATCGTCGATGTCGCTACCTCGGCCGGCGCTCACAACGTGATCGCCCGCAGCGACAGCCTCAAGGAGACGGGCGGGCTGTTGTACACCCCGACCGCGGCCCGTCCGATCGGCGGCGGCACCACCGCGGTGGTCGCCGACGCCCGGCTCTCCACCGCGTTCGAGGGCGACATGTCCAAGGCCGGCAGCTCTACCCTCGCCGTGCAGAAGTTCCTCGCCCAGACCCTCGCCCTGACCGACCAGGACACGGACGCGGAACGCAGCATCGTCGTCGCACCGCAGCGGATGCCGACGGTCGCCCAGGCCCAGTCGATGGCCAGTGCCCTGCACGCGCTCGACGACGACCGCTGGACCCAGCCCCTCGGACTCGTGGACGCGGCCGAGGAGAAGCCGGACGCGGACGCCACGAGCACCGTCCCCAGCTCCTCCCACTACCCGAAAAAGCTCCGCAACCAGGAACTGCCCACCCAGGCGTTCCAGGACATCAAGTCCACCCAGGTCTCGCTCAACAAGTTCCAGGTCATCCTCACCCAGCCCGAGCGGGTGGTCACCCCCTTCGGCAACGCGGTGAACCGGTCCGTTTCGGCGTCGTGGCGCGGCAGGCCCCTGGAGGCCCAGCAGTACCGGGACTCCGTTCGCTCCTATCTCCAGGGCCTCGTCGGCGAGGTTCAGCTCATCCCGAAGTCGGACGTCACCCTGTCCGGCCGCAGCGCCACGATCCCCGTGACCGTGCAGAACCGGCTGGTGCAGGGCGTGGAGAACCTGGTTCTCCGCCTGAAGTCGGACAACGCGACCCGGCTCAGGCTGAACGACGACGGAGCCGTGGCGGAGCAGCCGATCCGGATCTCCGGCGGCCACAGCCAGTCGGTGAAGTTCGACGCCGCGGCCAACGTCAACGGCCAGGTGCAGATGACGGCCCAGCTCTACACCGAGGACGGCACACCGTACGGCGAGGAGATGGCCTTCACCGTGAAGGTCTCGGAGCTCACCCCGACCGTGCTGCTCGTGATCGCCGGCGGGCTGCTGCTGCTCGTCCTCGCCGGCATCAGGATGTACACCCAGCGCAAGCGGGCCAACGCCGCCGACGCGGACGGGAACGGCGACGTACCGGACGGGAACGGCGACGGCGGACCGGAGCACCCGGGTGACCCTGCACCGGACACCGGTCCGGACAGTCGGGAGGCATCGGGCTCGAGTGAGAAAGTGGAACGTTGAGCGATGTCTGTCGTGGCCGGTCGGCCGGGGACGATGAGGTGGGGTTTCGATGAACGCGCCGTACGACGGTGACCGCGGTCGGGGTACGGGCGGAGCCGGATCCTCCGGCGGCCCCCCGGTGCCGCCCGGCCCGGTCGGGGGTCCGCCGGTGCCCGACCCGTACCTGCAGGCCGCCTACGACGACGACCCCTACCGAGCCCAGGATCTGTCCGCCCAGGGCCCGGTGGACGAGGCGTTGTACGACCGTGCCGCGCACCCCCCGCCACCACCCGGCGTCCATCCGCAGCCCCAGCCGCTCTACCAGCAGCCTCCCCCGGCACCGCACGCTCCTGATCCGCGTGTCTGGGCCCAGACGCCTCCGCCCGAGCCCGACGGCCCATCGCGCCATCTGCCGTACGGCGACGCCTCGGCGGCGACCCAGTTCGTCGGGGTGGACGATCTCGTCGGCCAAGCGTCCCAGGACCGGGAGCAGCCGGATGCCTTCGCGCATCTGTACCGCGACCAGGAGGGACCGGCGGGCGCTTCCCCCGTCGTGGCCGAACCCGAGCCGACCCCCGCGCCCGCACCACGCAAGTCCGGCGGCCGGGCCTCCGGGCTGCTGAAGTCGAGTGCCTTGATGGCAGCCGGGACGCTCGTGTCCCGGCTCACCGGTTTCGTCCGCACGCTCGTGATGACCGCCGCACTGGGCGCGGCCCTGCTCGGCGACAGCTACACCATCGCCTACACCCTGCCGACGATGATCTACATCCTCACCGTGGGCGGCGGTCTGAACTCGGTCTTCGTTCCGCAGCTCGTCCGCTCCATGAAGGATGACGAGGACGGCGGCGAGGCCTACGCCAACCGCCTGCTGACCCTGGTGATGGTCGCGCTCGGTGTGATCGTCGCGCTCGTGGTCCTCGCCGCTCCGTGGCTGATCCACATGATGTCGCCGACGATCGCCCGGGACGCGGCGGCCAACAGCGTCGCCGTGACGTTCGCCCGGTACTGCCTGCCCACGATCTTCTTCATGGGCATCCACGTCGTGATGGGCCAGATCCTCAACGCTCGCGGCCGGTTCGGCGCGATGATGTGGACCCCGGTCCTCAACAACATCGTCATGATCTTCACGTTCGGCATGTTCATCTGGGTCTACGGCACCTCCGCCGAATCCCAGATGGGCGTCCAGACGATCCCGCCGGAGGGCGTCCGGCTCCTGGGCATCGGCACGCTGCTCGGCCTGGTCGTCCAGGCCCTGGCCATGGTCCCGTATCTGCGCGAGGCCGGGTTCCGCTTCCGTCCGCGCTTCGACTGGCGGGGGCACGGCCTCGGCAAGACGGTCAGGCTGGCCAAGTGGACCGTCCTGTTCGTCCTGGCCAACCAGGCGGGCGTGATCGTCGTGACCCAGCTCGCGACCTCGGCGGGCAAGCTGTCCGGCAAGGACGGCACCGGCTTCCTCGCGTACTCCAACGCCCAGCTGATCTGGGGCATGCCGCAGGCGATCATCACCGTGTCGGTCATGGCCGCCCTGCTGCCCCGCATCTCCCGCGCCGCCCACGACGACGACCCGGGCGCCGTCCGTGACGACATCTCCCACGGGCTGCGGAACTCGGCGGTCGCCATCGTGCCGGTCGCGTTCCTGTTCCTCGCGCTCGGTCTGCCGATGTGCACCCTGCTGTACTCCTCCGCCGGCACCGAGGCCGCCCGTTCCATGGGCTTCATCCTCATGGCGTTCGGCCTCGGCCTCATCCCGTACTCCGTGCAGTACGTGGTACTGCGTGGCTTCTACGCCTACGAGGACACCCGCACACCCTTCTACAACACGGTCATCGTCGCCGCGGTCAACGCCGCAGCCTCGGCGCTGTGCTACGTGGTCCTGCCCGCCCAGTGGGCCGTGGTCGGCATGGCGGCCTCGTACGGGCTCGCCTACGCCGTCGGTGTGGGCGTCGCCTGGCGGCGGCTGCGCAACCGGCTGGGCGGCGATCTGGACGGTGCGCGCGTCGTGCGCACCTACGCCCGTCTGTGCCTGGCCGCCGTGCCGGCGTCGGTGCTCGGCGGCGGGGTCGGCTTCGCCATTCTCATGGGCCTCGGCGAGGGCGCACTCGGTTCGCTCGTCGCGCTGGTCCTGGGTGGGGCCGTGCTGCTGGGCGTCTTCGTCGCCGCGGGCAAGCGGATGCGGATCGAGGAGATCAACGGCCTGGTCGGCATGGTTCGTGGGCGGCTCGGGCGCTGAGAACCCTGGTGCACAACCATCGCCGCCTCTGGCGTGTCGTGCATAGCGCCGGAGTGTGGGCACAATTGGCATGACTGTGCAGAGCTGGCTGGCATCGCGCAACGGATGGGGAGGCAGGAACGACGGTGGCGGAACGTAGCACGGCTGCCGTCGACGTGGCCGACAACAGCGGTGAGGAACTGCTGGCCGCCAAGGCGGACGAGGCCACGGCCGACGGGACGGCAGAAGCGCAGGACTCGACGGACACGAAGTCGCAGGACACGGACGGCAGGATCAGCCGTTCCGAGTCCTCCCTGCCGACCCCCGATCTGCACAGCGGACACAAACTCGCCAGACGCTACCGGCTCGAGGAGTGCGTCACCCGTCTGGACGGATTCAGCAGCTGGCGCGCTGTCGACGAGAAGTTGCGCCGAGCGGTGGGGGTCCATGTCCTTCCCGCCGACCATCCCCGCGCGCGCTCCGTGCTGGCGGCGGCCCGGTCCGCCGCGCTGCTCGGCGACCCGCGTTTCGTGCAGGTGCTCGACGCCGTGGAGGAGGACGACCTCGTCTACGTCGTCCACGAGTGGCTGCCGGACGCCACCGAGCTGACCTCCCTGCTGGCGGCCGGACCGATGGAGGCGCACGATGCGTACCAGCTCGTCAGCCAGGTCTCCCAGGCCATGGCTGCGGCCCACCGTGAGGGTCTCGCCCATCTGAGGCTGACACCGGGGGCGGTGCTGCGAAGCTCGACCGGCCAGTACCGGATCCGTGGCCTCGCGGTGAACGCGGCCCTGCGGGGCATCACCTCCGACGGGCCTCAGCGGGCGGACACGGAGGCGATCGGAGCCCTGCTCTACGCCGCGCTGACCCATCGCTGGCCGTACGAGACCGATGCCTACGGCCTGTCCGGGCTGCCCAAGGGCGTGGGCCTGATCGCCCCCGACCAGGTGCGGGCCGGGGTGCACCGCGGTCTCTCCGAGCTCGCCATGCGCGCCCTGGTCAATGACGGAGCCACGGCCTCCCGGCAGGAACAGCCGTGCACCACCCCGGACGAGCTGGCCAAGGCCGTGTCCGCGATGCCTCGCATCCGGCCGCCGGAGCCGGTCTTCACCGCGCCCCCGGAGTACCAGCGCACCACCTACCAGCAGGGCACCTACCGACGGCCGCCGACCGGCCCCGGTGTCGCCACCACCACGCCCGTCCCCGTGCCGCCGGCCCCGCTGCAGAGCCGCGCCGGCAAGGCCCTGAAGTGGGCGGTCTCCGCCCTGCTCATCGCCGCACTGGGACTCGGCAGCTGGCAGCTGGCGGAGAAGTTCCTCGACCAGGAAAACAACTCGGGTACCAACACCACGCAGACCACTCCCAGCCCCGACAACAAGGCTCCGGCCCCGTCCAAGCCGCTGCGGATCGACAGCGCCTCGGAGTTCATGCCCAGTGGTTCGGGGATAAGCCAGAACGACGCTCATAAGGCGGCCGACGGCAATACCGGGACTGCCTGGATCACTCCTCGGTACGTGGGCTACGCGAACTTCGGCAACTACACCAACCGCAGGGACGGCAGCGGCATAGTCGTCGACCTCGGCAGCGTGCAGAACATCAGAGGTGTCAAGATCGAGATGTTCCGGGGCGGGCAGAAGGCCGAGGTGCTCGCGGCCGCCCCGGACGCCACCGCCCCGTCGTCCCTTGCGGACTTCCCCCAGCACCTCACGAAGCTCGAAAGCGTGGGGAGCGAGCTGAAGCAGACCCTGGACAAGCCGGTGCGATCCCGCTTCGTCCTGGTCCGCATCGCGGAACTGCCGTCGGACGGCACATCCGACGGCTACCGGGGCGGCATCTCGGAGATCTCGGTCCTCGGCTGACGGAATGGGCCGGTGGGCGGCAAGTCCATCGGCCCGTTCCGTACCACCGTCCTGGTCGGACAGGTCACCACACCTCGACGCCTTCTTCTCGGTCCGCCCTCTGCCCCTGTTCCCTCAAGTCGTGGTAGACAGACGGATCTCGACGCGGAAAAGAGGGAGGTGCAGGTGGCCGCGGAGCCGTCTGAACCACTCGGCGACTCGGACCTCCTCGCTCGCCATGTGGCCGGTGACCCCGACGCCTTCGGTGAGCTGGTACGCCGCCATCGGGACCGGCTGTGGGCCGTGGCGCTGCGCACCCTCGGTGACCGCGAGGAAGCGGCCGACGCCGTCCAGGACGCCCTTGTCTCCGCCTTCCGTGCCGCGCACTCCTTCCGTGGTCAGTCCGCCGTCACCACCTGGCTGCATCGCATCACCGTCAATGCCTGCCTCGACCGGGTACGCAAGGCTGCCACCCGCAAGACCTCGCCGGTCGACGACACGAAGCGGTTCGAGCGGCTCCTCGATCCACACGAGTCCGCAGAGGCACCGGCGGAACGGCAGGACCTGCACCGCGAACTCCTGGCCGCGCTCTCCACGCTCCCGACCGAGCAGCGTGCGGCGCTCGTCCTCGTGGACATGCAGGGATATCCGGTGGCCGAGGCCGCACGCATCCTCGACGTGCCCACCGGCACGGTGAAGAGTCGCTGTGCCCGCGGCAGGGCACGACTCGCTCCCCTGCTCACGCACCTGCGCGATGAAGGCGTGGGAGCGACCGAGCCCGCCCCGGAAAGGAACCGAACGCTACGTGCATCCGTCCCACCCGCATCGGGACCGAGAGACACGGGCACAAGCGATTCTGCCGCGGCGAAGGGCGGAGGTGGACAGGCATGACATCGACCGACACAAGCGGCCACCCGGATGTCGCGGAGATCTCCGACCTCACGGAGGGGCTTCTCCCGTCGGCACGCACGGACGAAGTGCGCGCGCACATGGACGAGTGCGAGCTCTGTGACGACGTCCATGCCTCGCTCATCGAGATCCGTGAACTGCTCGGCACCGTACCTGCTGCACAGCGCATGCCCGACGATGTCGCGGACCGTATCGATGCCGCACTCGCCGCCGCAGCCTTCGACACCACGGTCTCCGATCCCTCGGCACATGTTTCACGTGAAACAGGGCCAGCTGCGGCGACGAGACCCGACAGGGAGAACTCTGCCCAGGACCGCCCCGCAGGGCACCCCGGGACCGCCACCGGCCCCGGACGTCGCTCCACCCGGCACCGGCGCCGCTCGACCGTGCTCGGTGCCGCTCTCGGCGCGGCCGTCATCGGGCTGGGCATCCTCCTGCTGCAGAACGACCAGACGTCCCAGGACGCCACAGCGACCAAGTCGGCGAACCGCAGCTCCGACTCCACACGCAGTGAGACATCGACCTTCTCGGAATCCACCCTCGAAGAACGTGTGCGCATGCTTCTGCGGCACGCCGACAGGAGGCCATCGGCCCCGGACGGCGTCGACGCCGAGAAACAGCCGCCATCCGTCATGGCGGAGTCACCGCCCGGGAACGCCCCATCCGCATCTGAGGCACCTCAAACGCCCCTGCGCACGTCGGCCATCTCCATACCGGCCTGCATCCAGCAGGCCATCGGCCGTGACACCCCGGCCCTCGCCATGGAAGCGGGCACCCACGAAGGCACGGACGCCTTCCTCGTCGTCCTCCCTCACCGCTCCGAACCGACCCGCGTCCAGGCATACGTCGTCGACGCGGCCTGCACCCGGGACAAGGGCGCCACCAAGGGGAAACTGCTGCTCACCCACACCTACACACGCCCTTGAGAACGGCGTCCGACGCGGCCCCGCCACGATGGGAATGCATCCCCCGTAGGATCCGTTGGGTGGGGTGAGAGTCGTTGAACCGACCCCAGTAGGCGTGGACAGTAGGCAGTCTGCAGAGACGAGGAAGAAACCCGTGAGCGACGTCCGTAACGTGATCATCATCGGCTCCGGCCCCGCGGGCTACACGGCCGCCCTTTACACCGCACGTGCCTCGCTGAAGCCGCTGGTCTTCGAGGGCGCCGTCACCGCAGGCGGCGCGCTGATGAACACCACCGATGTGGAGAACTTCCCGGGCTTCCAGGACGGGATCATGGGCCCCGAGCTCATGGACAACATGCGCGCCCAGGCCGAGCGCTTCGGCGCGGAGCTCGTCCCCGACGACATCGTCTCCGTAGACCTCGACGGCGACATCAAGACGGTCACCGACACCGCGGGCACGGTCCACCACGCGAAGGCCGTCATCGTGGCGACCGGGTCGCAGCACCGCAAGCTCGGCCTCCCCAACGAGGACATCCTCTCCGGACGCGGTGTCTCCTGGTGCGCCACCTGTGACGGCTTCTTCTTCAAGGACCAGGACATCGCCGTGGTCGGCGGTGGAGACACCGCGATGGAGGAAGCGACCTTCCTCTCCCGCTTCGCCAAGTCGGTCACCATCGTCCACCGCCGCGACACGCTGCGCGCATCCAAGACCATGCAGGAGCGCGCCTTCGCCGACCCGAAGATCAAGTTCGCCTGGGACAGCGAGGTCGCCGAGATCCACGGCGATCAGAAGCTCTCCGGCCTCACCCTTCGGAACACCAAGACCGGCGAGACCTCGGAGATCGCGGTGACTGGCCTGTTCATCGCCGTGGGCCACGACCCGCGCACCGAACTCTTCAAGGGACAGCTCGACCTCGACGACGAGGGCTACCTCAAGGTCGACGCCCCCTCGACCCGCACCAACCTGACCGGTGTATTCGGCGCCGGTGATGTTGTCGACCACACCTACCGGCAGGCGATCACCGCCGCCGGCACGGGCTGCTCCGCCGCTCTCGACGCCGAGCGCTTCCTCGCCGTGCTCGCCGACGAGCAGAAGGCCGCAGCGGCGACCGCCTGATCCACTGCCCACACCCCACACCCCACACCCCAATGAGTTAAGGAGACCGCCGTGGCCGGCGCCCTGAAGAACGTGACCGACGACACCTTCGACGAGGTCGTCCTGAAGAGCGAGAAGCCCGTCCTGGTGGACTTCTGGGCCGCCTGGTGCGGTCCGTGCCGCCAGATCGCACCGTCTCTGGAGGCCATCGCCGCCGAGCACGGCGACCAGATCGAGATCGTCAAGCTCAACATCGACGAGAACCCCGGCACGGCCGCCAAGTACGGCGTCATGTCCATCCCGACCCTGAACGTCTACCAGGGCGGCGAGGTCGCCAAGACCATCGTCGGCGCCAAGCCGAAGGCCGCGATCCTCCGCGACCTCGAGAGCTTCATCAGCGAATAAGACAGTCGTTCGTTGTTTCACGTGAAACGGTCCGTCCCTGAGGGACGGACCGTTTCGCTTTGCTCCAGGATCCCGGATCACAACAAATGGATCACAGCGGCCGTAGAACCGGCTCCTTCTGAACGACTCCCAGCAACCTGTCCAGTGCCAGCTCGACGTCTTCCTTCCAGGACAGAGTCGCCCGGAGTTCCAGTCTCAGCCGCGGATGAACGGGATGGGGCCGCACGGTCTTGAAACCGACCGCGAGAAGGTGATCTGCGGGAAGCACACAAGCCGATCCCTTCCAACAGGCGTCCCCGAAAGCCTCGACCGCCTTGAATCCCCGACGCAGCAGATCCTTGGCGACGGTCTGCACCATCACCCGGCCCAGCCCCTGCCCCTGGTACCCGGGAGTGATCCACGCGGTCATCAGCTGCACGGCGTCGGGAGAGACCGGACTCGTCGGAAACGCCATCGATCGCGGCACATAGGCCGGCGGCGCGTAGAGGACGAAGCCCACCGGCGCATCGTCGACATAGACAACACGGCCGCACGATCCCCACTCCAACAGAACGGCGGAGATCCATGCCTCCTTCTCCAGCTCTGGCGTTCCCGCCTTCACCGCAGCATCCCCACTGACCGGATCAAGCTCCCAGAAGACGCATGTGCGGCAGCGCTTGGGTAGATCGGAGAGGTTGTCCAGTGTGAGCGGTACGAGCCGTCGCCCCATGAAGGCTGTTCCTCGCTTCCTTCGCCTGCCGCATCGCGTACGACCGTGAGTGCGCCGCGCACGTGGAACGGGAGCAGAAGCAGACCACCGGCGAGTCTTCCGACAGCGCCCGAGTTCAGCCCCCACCGTCACTGATAGGCCGCGACTCGCCAGTCGCGGCCCCGCTCCGCCGAGGCGGCTCAAGCCGGATGGGCCGTACCAGAACGCATCGTATCCACCCCGGCATCAAGCCGACACCGTGAGAAAGCAAAGGGCGAGCCGAGTTCCGGTGCCTTCCGGAGCACAGCCCGCCCTCTTCTTCTCCCCGGTCGAATCAGGCCTCGTCGCCCTCGGCGCTCTCCTCGGCCTCCCGGTCCAGCACCCGACCCTCGCCCGGTGCCAGGCTGCCGAGGATGCGGTCGAGATCCTCCATGGACGCGAACTCGACGACGATCTTCCCCTTCTTTTGCCCGAGATCGACCTTCACCCTGGTCTCGAAGCGATCCGAGAGACGGGAGGCGAGCTCGGACAGCGCCGGCGACACCCGGCCACCGGCCCGCAGCCCCTTGGACTTGGCGGAAGCCGCGGATGTGGAGCCCATCAACGTCACGATCTCTTCGACCGCACGCACCGACAGGCCTTCGGCCACGATGCGATGCGCCAGCTTGTCCTGCTCCTCCGAGTCGTCCACGGAGAGCAGCGCTCGCGCGTGTCCGGCCGACAGCACACCGGCCGCGACCCTCCGTTGAACCTGCGGCGAAAGCCTCAGCAGGCGCAAGGTGTTGGAGACCTGCGGGCGGGAGCGTCCGATCCGGTCGGCCAGCTGGTCATGCGTGCACTTGAAGTCCTTGAGCAGCTGGTCGTACGCCGCCGCCTCCTCCAAGGGGTTCAGCTGAGCCCGGTGGAGGTTCTCCAGGAGAGCGTCCAGCAGAAGCTTCTCGTCCTCCGTGGCCCGGACGATGGCGGGGATCCGCTCCAGTCCCGCCTCCCGGCACGCCCTCCAGCGCCGCTCCCCCATGATGAGCTCATAGCGGTCCGGCCCCGCCTTCCGGACGACGACGGGCTGGAGAAGGCCCACTTCCTTGATGGACGTCACCAGCTCGGCAAGCGCGTCCTCGTCGAACACCTCACGGGGCTGACGCGGATTGGGCGTAATGGCGCCGAGCGGAATCTCGGCAAAGTACGCCCCCGCGACACTCACCGCTTCCACGGCCGTCCCGGATTCCGAAACCGGCGCACTGGGCTCCGGCACAACCGGCGCGGACGTCAGAGAGGCCACCTTCGCGGCGGCCACCCCACGTCCCGGCGCCACAACAGGGCCCGCACCGGCAGAGGCCACTCCCGGCACCTGCTTCTCCTGCGGAGCGGCGGGGATCAGGGCACCCAGCCCACGCCCCAACCCTCTACGACGCTCACTCACTGAATCCCCTCCGAATTGCTCTGCTGGCTGTTCCCGCTGCCCGTGTGGGCATGCCGGGCCTCGTACTGCACCCCAACACCTCGCAGGGCGATCTCACGCGCCGCTTCGAGGTAAGACAGCGACCCACTCGAACCCGGGTCATAGGTCAGCACGGTCTGCCCGTAACTCGGTGCCTCCGAAATGCGCACCGACCGGGGGATGTTGGTGCGCAGCACCTCCTTGCCGAAGTGGGTCCGCACCTCCTCCGCGACCTGCGACGCGAGCCTGGTCCTGCCGTCGTACATGGTGAGCAGGATCGTCGACACATGAAGCTCAGGATTGAGATGTCCACGCACCAGATCCACGTTGCGCAACAGCTGGCCGAGCCCTTCCAGTGCGTAGTACTCGCACTGGATGGGGATCAGCACCTCCGCACCGGCGACCAGGGCGTTGACCGTCAGCAGACCGAGCGAGGGCGGGCAGTCGATCAGGATGTAGTCCAACGGCTGTTCGTATGCCTGGATCGCTCGCTGGAGCCGACTCTCCCGCGCCACCAGCGACACCAGTTCGATCTCCGCACCGGCAAGATCGATGGTGGCGGGAGCGCAGAAGAGGCCCTCGACGTCCCGAACGGGCTGAACCACCTCTGAAAGGGGCCTGCTCTCCACCAAGACGTCATAGATGGAGGGAACTTCGGCGTGGTGATCAATCCCCAGGGCCGTAGAGGCGTTCCCTTGTGGATCGAGGTCGATCACCAGAACGCGTGCGCCGTGAAGCGCGAGGGAAGCAGCGAGGTTGACCGTCGTGGTCGTCTTACCCACGCCGCCCTTCTGGTTGGCCACCACCATGATGCGTGTCCGGTCGGGGCGGGGCAGGCCCTCGCCGGCGCGGCCGATGGCCTCGACCGCCAGCTGTGCCGCACGACCGATGGGTGTGTCGTCCATCGGCGGCGGTGTTTCACGTGAAACACCCTCCCCCGCCGATTCGGTTCTGGGACCGGGGACCGGGTCGGTCATCGGTCCCGCGATGTTGGCGTCGGACCGCAAGGATTCACTCTCCTCGACTTCAGGCTCGCAATGAACAGAGCCTGCCATGCTTTCCGGGTCGTGAACCAGCGAGGCCCGCTCTTCTGTGGACGAATCCGCTTCTGTGGACAACTCCGTAGCCCTAACGGGCCTGCGATGCCGCGGTGCGGCAGCGGCGCGACCGCGACTGATGATCCCCTGCAGCAGAGAGCGACGTTTCACGTGAAACACGATGCCCCTGCAGCGTAGCTACAGGGGCACGACACTCCGCATCACGTGCGTACGGCAACATGCCGGGCCGCCCCTCCAAGCTGCCCCACTCCGAGCAGCCGGCGCTTCCGCAGCACGTCCGAAGGTGTCAGCGACGACGCCTCGTACGGCTCGTCCTCGCGGCCTTGGCCCTTTTCGCAGCGAACCTCACACCGCCCGGGCTCTCCCCGACCACCACCCGCACGACCGTGGACATGGGATCGACGATGCCCTCACCAACGTGCAGCACCTCGGTCTCCACCACACCCAGCTTGCTCAGCGCGGCACGCGCTCCACTGAGCTCCTCCTCGGCGGTGTCGCCCTTGAGCGCCAGCATCTCTCCGTACGGGCGCAGGAGCGGAACGCCCCAGCTGGCCAGTCGATCGAGCGGTGCCACGGCGCGAGCCGTCACCACGTGGACCGGCTGGACCTTTCCCAGAACTTCCTCGGCCCGGCCGCGCACCACCGTCACATGACCCAGTCCCAGCAGTTCGACGACTTCCTGGAGGAAGTTGGTGCGTCGCAGCAGGGGCTCCAGCAGAGTGATCTTCAGGTCGGGGCGTACCAGTGCCAGCGGAATCCCCGGGAGGCCCGCACCGGAGCCCACATCGCAGACCGTGACGCCTTCGGGCACGACCTCGGAGAGCACCGCGCAGTTCAGCAGATGCCGCTCCCACAGCCGGGGAACCTCGCGCGGGCCGATCAGTCCCCGCGTCACCCCGGCGTCCGCCAGCAGTTCCGCGTACCGGACAGCCTCCGGGAAGAAGTCACCGAATACCGCCTGCGCGCCCTCGGGCGCTTGGGGAAGCTCTACTTCCGCCGTCACGGAAACCGTCCTTCCATACCACTCGACCGCGCTGCGGCCGGCTGACTATCAGGCTGACAAAGATCGGCCCCGTCTGCGAACAGACGGGGCCGACAGAACAAGGGTCCGGTCAGGCCGGGAGAACGACGACGAAGCGCTGCGGCTCCTCGCCCTCGGACTCGCTGCGCAGACCGGCGGCCGCGACCGCGTCGTGCACGACCTTGCGCTCGAACGGCGTCATCGGGTCCAGCTTCACCGGCTGACCGGTGCTCTTGACCTCGTCCGCGGCCTTGGCGCCCAGTTCGGCGAGCTGGGCGCGCTTCTTGGCCCGGAAGCCGGCGATGTCCAGCATCAGACGGCTCCGGTCACCGGTTTCCCGGTGCACGGCGAGCCGCGTCAGCTCCTGGAGCGCCTCCAGCACCTCACCGTCGCGGCCCACGAGCTTCTGCAGATCACGTGCCGAGTCGCTGATGATCGAGACCGCGGCCCGGTCCGCCTCGACGTCCATGTCGATGTCGCCGTCGAGATCGGCGATGTCGAGCAGGCCCTCGAGGTAGTCCGCCGCGATCTCGCCCTCCTGCTCGAGGCGGGTCAAGGTGTCGCTGCCCTCAGCGGCCGTGGAGGTGGTGCCTTCCGTCACGGATGGACTCCTTCTTACTTCTTGGACGGGTGCTTGGGCCGCTGCGGGCCCTTGCGCTGTCCGGACTTGGCTTGGCGTGAGGAGCCGGACGCGGCCTCGCCCGCCGGCTTGGACGTGTCGTCCTGCGAGGTGTCCGACTTCTGCTGGGAAGCCTTGGCCCGCGCGGGAGTGCTGCCAGCAGCCTTGGCTCCCGCCTGGGGGGCCGTACCGGCACCGGTCTGGCGCTGGGCCTTGGTCTGGCGCTTGGGCTGCTGGCGCCGCTGCGCGGCGCCGCCCTCGGCCTCGGCGAGAGCCGTGTCGCTCTTGATCACCGTGCCGTCCTCCTGGGCGGCGTAGCCCTGCTTCGCCAGGCCGGTGATGAACTTCCGCTCGATGTCATTGCGGTCCGGGCCCTTGGCCACGATGCGCTTGATCATGTTCCGCCGGGTCCTGCCACGGACCTGGCCGTGGGTGCTGATGCTCTTCAGCAGCCGTCCCAGGTACTGTTCCTGCGCCTTGCTGCCCGGCGTCGGGTTCTGGTTGATCACGTACATCTGCTGGCCCATGGTCCAGACGTTGGTGGTCAGCCAGTACACGAGGACACCGACGGGGAAGTTGACGCCCATGACGGCGAACATCACCGGGAAGATGTACATCAGCATCTTCTGCTGCTGCATGAACGGCGTCTTGACCGTCAGGTCGACGTTCTTCGTCATCAGCTGGCGCTGGGTGAAGAACTGGGACGCCGACATCAGCACGATCATGACCGCGGTGACGACCCGGACGTCGGTCAGGGAGGCGCCGAGGGCCTGGGCCTTCTCCTCGCTGTCCATGAACTTGACGGCGAGTGGTGCCCCGAAGATGTGCGCCTGACGGGCGCTGTCGAGCAGCGGCTGGTCGATGACACCGATCGTCGTGCCCGAGGCGATGGACGAGAGCACGTGGTACAGGGCGAAGAAGAACGGCGACTGCGCAAGGATGGGAAGGCACGAGGAGAGCGGGTTGGTGCCCGTCTCCTTGTACAGCTTCATCATCTCTTCGGACTGACGCTGTTTGTCGTTCTTGTAGCGCTCCTGGATCGCCTTCATCTTCGGCTGGAGCACCTGCATGTTCCGGGTCGACTTGATCTGCTTCACGAAGAGCGGGATCAGACAGATCCGGATCAGTACCACCAGGGACACGATGGACAGGCCCCAGGCCCAGCCGGTGTTGTCGCCGAAGATCGCTCCGTACAACTTGTGGAACTGAACGATGACCCATGAGACGGGCCAGGTGATAAAGCTGAACAGACTGGCAATCGTGTCCACTAATCAGGCTCCTTGAGCATTGGGCGAAGTCTCTGCGGCCGGGCGCGAAGGTTCGGAAACCGACCCTCCGGGAGGCACATCAGCGGCGGAGTCCCCGCCCTTGTCACCGCGCATGGCGTTGCGCAGCAGTTCGTGCCAACGCGGACGTTTGCGTGGCGGCACATGGTCCACGCCACCGGGCGACCACGGATTGCACCGCAGGATGCGCCAAGCCGTCAGCGCGGTTCCCTTGATCGCTCCGTGCCGGTCGATCGCCGTATATCCATAGTGGGAACACGACGGGTAGTAACGGCAGACAGGCCCGAGAAGCGGGCTGATCGTCCACTGATAGAGCTTGATGAGAGCCAGCAGCGGGTACTTCATCGCGCGCCCCTTCCCAGCAGCCGCTGGAGTGCGGCGTCCAGGTCTCGGGCCAGTTGTTCGTGCTCGGCGTCGCCCGCTCCGGGCAGCGCTCGTACGACAACCAGGCTACCGGGGGGCAGCAGGGCCAGCCGTTCGCGGACCAGATGGCGAAGCCTGCGCTTCACTGCCGTGCGCACGACCGCTCCGCCCACGGCTTTGCTGACAACGAAACCCGCACGTGGCGGGGGAGCATCTCCCCCAGTCACGTGCGGGTCCGTGGCACCGCTGCGTAGATGAACGACGAGGAGCGGGCGGCCGGCCCGGCGTCCTCGGCGTACTGCGGTCGCGAAGTCCTCGCGCCGCCTCAGCCGATTCTCGGTAGGCAGCACGTCATGACCTGTAAGCGATCAGGCGGACAGGTTGGCGCGACCCTTGGCACGGCGGGACGCGAGAATCGCGCGGCCGGCACGGGTGCGCATCCGCAGCCGGAAGCCGTGGGTCTTCGCGCGACGACGATTGTTCGGCTGGAAGGTGCGCTTGCTCACTCGGGGGCTCCAGAAATGACTCGGGTTTTGGCGGGACGTCGTCTGGCTGTCACCGTGCGCCCACGAGAGACTCGCGTAAACGCTCAAGTGCACCGCTTCACGATCACAGATCGTGATCTTTGCCCATCGGAGGCAGGCGGCAGCAGCCATCGACAACTCGACCTGGTCACGGTACGCGCGGCTACGCCATCTGGTCAAACCAGCTCCGCGACACCCCCCCACTGTGCACAGGCTGTGGACAACAACTTGAACGACCCGGGTCGCCCTGACTACCGTGGCCGAACCCCGGTTCTTTTTCTTCCTGCCTGCCGGTCCTCACCTATACCGACCCACCCCGTCCCGAGAACCACACATTCGTGGGACCAGCGAGAGAGCGTGCTTTGTGGCTGACGTACCTGCCGATCTTGCCGCAGTGTGGCCACGCGTGCTGGAACAGCTCCTCGGGGAGGGCCAGCAGGGCATCGAGCCGAAGGACAAGCAGTGGATCGAACGCTGCCAGCCGCTCGCGCTGGTCGCCGACACTGCGCTGCTCGCCGTCCCCAACGAATGGGGCAAGCGCGTGCTGGAGGGCCGGCTGGCGCCGCTGATCAGCGAGACGCTGAGCCGCGAGTGCGGCCGCCCGATCCGTATCGCGATCACCGTCGACGACTCCGCGGGGGAACCCGCGAGCCCGCCCGCGCCTCCGATGCACCAGCCGCCGCGCTATCCGGGCCCCCCGCACGACGACCGTCAGCACGGTGACGCGTACGACGGGTACGGGCACCGGCCCTCGGGCGACGACATGCCGACCGCCCGGCCCGCCTATCCCGACTACCAGCAGCAGCGCCGCGACCCCGGTGCGTGGCCGCGCACCCAGGAGGACCTCTCCTGGCAGCAGCCCCGGCTCGGTGCCTTCCAGGAGCGCGACACCACCGCGGACCAGTGGCGCGAGCCGTACCCCGGCGGGCACCGGCAGCACGACTATCGGCCCCAGCCGCCCGAGCGCCAGGGCTACGAGCAGCAGCGGCCCGAGCGCCACGAGCTGCCCGATGCCCAGGCCCCGCACCGACCCTCCGTCCCCGGTACCGGACGGCCCGGCGGCGGCGTGCCCGGGCCGATGGGAACCCAGCCCGCCGCCGCCTCCGGCCCCGGGGAACCGGCGGCGCGGCTGAATCCGAAGTACCTCTTCGACACCTTCGTGATCGGCGCGTCCAACCGGTTCGCACACGCCGCGGCGGTCGCGGTCGCCGAGGCCCCCGCCAAGGCGTACAACCCGCTCTTCATCTACGGGGAGTCCGGGCTCGGGAAGACGCACCTGCTGCACGCCATCGGGCACTACGCCCGCAGCCTCTACCCGGGCACCCGGGTGCGGTACGTGAGCTCCGAGGAGTTCACCAACGAGTTCATCAACTCGATCCGCGACGGCAAGGGCGACACTTTCCGCAAGCGGTACCGCGACGTGGACATCCTGCTGGTCGACGACATCCAGTTCCTGGCGAGCAAGGAGTCGACGCAGGAGGAGTTCTTCCACACCTTCAACACGCTCCACAACGCCAACAAGCAGATCGTGCTGTCCTCGGACCGGCCGCCCAAGCAGCTGGTGACCCTGGAGGACCGGTTGCGCAACCGCTTCGAGTGGGGGCTGACCACCGATGTGCAGCCGCCGGAGCTGGAGACGCGGATCGCCATCCTCCGCAAGAAGGCGGTCCAGGAGCAGCTCAACGCCCCGCCGGAGGTCCTGGAATTCATCGCCTCCCGCATCTCCCGGAACATCAGGGAGCTGGAGGGCGCGCTGATCCGGGTCACGGCGTTCGCCAGCCTCAACCGCCAGCCGGTGGACCTGGGGCTGACCGAGCACGTGCTGAAGGATCTGATCCCGGGTGGCGAGGACACGGCACCGGAGATCACGGCGACGGCCATCATGGCCTCGACCGCGGACTACTTCGGCCTGACGGTGGACGATCTCTGCGGAACCTCGCGCAGCCGTGTGCTGGTGACGGCCCGCCAGATCGCCATGTACCTGTGCCGTGAGCTGACCGATCTCTCGTTGCCCAAGATCGGGGCGCAGTTCGGTGGCCGCGACCACACGACGGTGATGCACGCGGACCGGAAGATCCGCGCGCTGATGGCGGAGCGACGGTCCATCTACAACCAGGTCACCGAGCTCACGAACCGCATCAAGAACGGCTGACCGGCCGGCCGGCCACGTCACTGGGCCCGGTACCCGTGCCTCTGCTGCCCTGCGCCCACTGCCCGTGCCGCCGCCCGGCCGGGCACCGCCGGGGCCCTGCTTGCCGGGGCCGGACCGTGCCACCTGGAACACGCCGTACGCACCGCAGGGGCGCCTGCGGCGGACCCCGGCGAGGGTTCCGCCGTGGGCGCCCCTGTACGTCGGCACTTGTGCGCGGTCGCGGTGCGCTCACGGCCTCCGCACGTCGCTCCGGGCCTCTCCGCCGCCCCGCGCCGACGCCCGAACGCCCGCCCCGAAGCCCGGCCGAGGCATCGTCGGCTCCCTGCGAAGCCTCTTCAAGGCCGGTTCGCGGCCCTTCCGGGCCCCCTCCCCCGGCCCCGACGCGTTCGCAGTGTTCGAATACCTGCCGCCCCGGGCCTGTTCTCCACAGATCTGGGGAGATTTTCCCCTCCACAGCCTGGGGATCCAGAAGTTGTCCATACTGCTTCCACAGCAGTGGCTTCCGATGCCCCATCAGCCCAGGTCACAGGCCTGGGGATTTGTGGCAAACAGTGATCCACAGCCTGTGGAAAAAATCTGTGCCCACAGGACGCAGCTGCTGTTGTCCACTGAGACCCCACAGCTACGAACCTGTTGTCCCCAGCCAACCCTGGCTTCTCCACACCCCTGTCCACTGTTCGGCAACGCGACACCGCTTCTCACTGCGCCGAGTGAAAGGCGTCACACCAAGAGGGGCGGTTGGGCTGTGGGGAACGCGGGTAAAACTGGGGACGGCTCTGGGGAGAAACCCCCCTGCCCTGTGTATCCGTTGTGCAGAACTTTCGCGTGTCCACAGAAGTGCCGGGTTCTCCACCGCGGTGCCCACAGGGGCAGTGGACAAAAAATCGGCCTTGACCTGCGGCAACGACGTTATCCACGGTTTCCACAAGCCCTACTACTACTCCCACATAGAGTTAGCTCGGAATCCGTTTCGAAGCAGGGGCTGTGCACAACTCGGGGCCGACGCTCGCCGGACGCCTCGCCCCGACTTGACCCCGAGCAGCACCGAGTGTCGGTGCCGTACGTCAGACTGGTCTCCGGCGTCATCCCGTCGTCATGGACGGGGGGCCCGATCAGATGTCGAAGGCCGGCAGGGCGAGCGAGCAACAGCAGGAGGCGGTTCCGGTGAAGATCCGGGTGGAGCGCGATGTACTCGCGGAGGCGGTGGCCTGGGTGGCCCGCAGCCTCCCGGCCCGTCCGCCGGCGCCCGTTCTCGCGGGCCTTCTGCTGAAGGCGGAGGACGGCGCCCTCAGCTTCTCCAGCTTCGACTACGAGGTCTCGGCCCGGGTCTCGGTGGACGCCGAGGTGGAGGAGGACGGCACGGTCCTGGTCTCCGGCCGCCTGCTCGCCGACATCTGCCGTGCCCTTCCCAACCGCCCGGTGGAGATCTCCACAGACGGTGTACGGGCGACTGTGGTCTGCGGCTCCTCGCGGTTCACACTGCACACCCTTCCTGTGGAGGAGTACCCGGCGCTTCCGGAGATGCCGACGGCGACCGGGACCGTTCCCGGTGAGGTCTTCGCCTCGGCCGTCGCCCAGGTGGCCATCGCCGCGGGCCGTGACGACACGCTGCCGGTCCTGACCGGTGTGCGCATCGAGATCGAGGGCGAGACGGTCACCCTGGCCTCCACCGACCGGTACCGCTTCGCGGTCCGTGAGTTCCTGTGGAAGCCGGAGAACCCGGACGCCTCGGCCGTCGCGCTGGTGCCCGCCAAGACGCTGCTGGACACCGCCAAGGCGCTGACCAGTGGCGACACGGTGACGCTGGCGCTGTCGGGCTCGGGTGCCGGTGAGGGGCTGATCGGTTTCGAGGGCGCGGGCCGGCGCACCACCACACGGCTGCTCGAAGGCGACCTGCCGAAGTACCGCACGCTGTTCCCGACCGAGTTCAACTCGGTCGCGGTGATCGAGACCGCCCCGTTCGTCGAGGCCGTCAAGCGCGTCGCCCTCGTCGCAGAGCGGAACACCCCGGTGCGGCTCAGCTTCGAGCAGGGCGTGCTGATCCTGGAGGCCGGTTCGAGCGACGACGCACAGGCTGTGGAGCGGGTGGACGCGGTGCTGGAGGGCGACGACATCTCGATCGCCTTCAACCCGACCTTCCTGCTGGACGGTCTGAGCGCGATCGACTCCCCCGTCGCCCAGCTGTCCTTCACGACGTCGACCAAGCCCGCGCTGCTGAGCGGCCGTCCGGCTGTCGACGCCGAGGCCGACGAAGCGTACAAGTACCTGATCATGCCGGTGCGTCTCTCCGGCTGACCGGCCTCTTCGTGGCCCGCTCTCCCGACGGTCCTGCCGGGGGCCGGGGCACCGACCACGGCGTGCGTGCCCCCGCGGCACGCACGCCGGTCCGTCCCCTCACGGGCGTAGGCTCGGTCCCGGGTACGAATCGGCACAACGCTTAAGGAATCTCTGATGGAGCTCGGTCTCGTCGGCCTCGGCAAGATGGGCGGCAACATGCGCGAGCGCATCCGCCGCGCAGGCCACACCGTCATCGGCTACGACCGCAATCCGGACCTCTCGGACGTCGCCGGCCTGGAAGAGCTCGTGGGCAAGTTGAAGGGCCCGCGGGTCGTCTGGGTGATGGTGCCGGCCGGCGCCCCGACCCAGGCCACGATCGACGAGCTGGCCGGGCTCCTGTCCCCCGGCGACGTCGTCGTGGACGGCGGGAACTCCCGCTGGACGGACGACGAGAAGCACGCGGTCGAGCTGGGCATCAAGGGCATCGGCTTCGTGGACTGCGGGGTCTCCGGAGGTGTCTGGGGCCTGGAGAACGGCTACGCGCTGATGTACGGCGGCGACGCCGAGAACGTGGCGAAGGTCCAGCCGGTCTTCGACGCGCTGAAGCCCGCGGGGGACTTCGGTTCCGTCCACGCCGGCAAGGTCGGCGCGGGCCACTTCGCGAAGATGGTCCACAACGGCATCGAGTACGCCATGATGCAGGCGTACGCCGAGGGCTGGGAGCTGCTGGAGAAGGTCGACTCCGTCACCGACGTGCGCGAGGTCTTCCGTTCCTGGCAGGAGGGCACGGTCATCCGTTCCTGGCTGCTGGACCTGGCGGTGAACGCGCTGAACGAGGACGAGCACCTCGACGGGCTCCGCGGTTACGCCGCCGACTCCGGCGAGGGACGCTGGACGGTGGAGGCCGCGATCGACAACGCGGTCCCGCTGCCCGCGATCACCGCGTCGCTCTTCGCGCGGTTCGCCTCGCGGCAGGAGGACTCCCCGCAGATGAAGATGATCGCCGCGCTGCGCAACCAGTTCGGTGGCCACGCGGTCGAGACCAAGAAGTAGCCGCGACGGGGTACGGAAAAGGGGTCGCCCCCGGCCCGTACCCCTGAGCACGGAGTACGGAGCAGTAAGCCGGGAAGGTCGGCGCACACCCATGCATGTCACGCATCTCTCGCTGGCCGACTTCCGCTCGTACGCCCGGGTCGAGGTACCTCTCGATCCGGGCGTCACCGCGTTCGTGGGGGCCAATGGCCAGGGCAAGACGAACCTGGTGGAGGCCGTCGGCTATCTGGCGACGCTCGGCAGCCACCGGGTCTCCTCGGACGCGCCGCTGGTGCGGATGGGCGCGGACCGGGCGGTGGTCCGGGCCGCCGTCACCCAGGGCGAGCGTTCCCAGCTGATCGAGCTGGAGCTCAACCCGGGCAAGGCCAACCGGGCCAGGATCAACCGATCCTCGCAGGTCAGGCCGAGGGACGTGCTGGGGATCGTGCGTACGGTGCTGTTCGCGCCGGAGGACCTGGCGCTGGTCAAGGGCGACCCCGGTGAGCGCCGGCGTTTCCTCGACGAGCTGATCACGGCGCGTTCGCCGAGGATGGCGGGGGTGCGGGCCGACTACGAGCGGGTGCTCAAGCAGCGCAACACCCTGTTGAAGTCGGCGGCGATGGCGCGCCGGCACGGCGGCCGGTCGATGGACCTGTCCACCCTCGACGTGTGGGACCAGCATCTGGGCCGGGTGGGCGCGGAGCTGCTGGCGCGGCGGCTGGACCTGATCGCCACGCTGCAGCCGCTGGCCGACAAGGCGTACGGGGACGTGGCGCCGGGCGGTGGTCCGGTGACGCTGGAGTACCGGAGCTCGGTCGGTACGGACGTGGGGTCGGCGGGGACGCGCGAGGAGCTGTACGAGCGGTTGATCGCGGCCCTGGAGCAGGCCCGCAAGCAGGAGATCGAGCGGGGTGTGACGCTGGTCGGCCCGCACCGCGACGATCTGCTGCTGGGGCTGCGCGGGATGCCGGCCAAGGGGTACGCGAGTCACGGCGAGTCCTGGTCGTACGCGCTGGCGTTGCGGCTGGCCTCGTACGAGCTGCTGCGCGGCGAGGGCAACGAGCCGGTGCTGGTGCTGGACGACGTCTTCGCCGAGCTGGACGCCCGCCGGCGGGAGCGGCTGGCGGAGCTGGTCGCGCCGGGCGAGCAGGTGCTGGTGACGGCCGCGGTGGACGACGACGTCCCCGGTGTGCTGTCGGGGGCGCGGTACGCGGTGTCCGCGGGCGAGGTGGAGCGGCTGTGACCGGCCGGGGCGAGGCTGCCGGGGCCTCCGGGACGACCGGGGAGGGGCTGCGTCCGGCGGGGCCGGAGCTGCCGGAGCCGTCGGGCGTCGACCTGGCCCGGGTGGCGCTGCGCGCGGCGAAGGAGCAGGCGCGGGCGCGCGGTGCCGCCGTGCAGCAGCGCAAGCAGGCGCGGCGGGGCGGAGGGCTGCGTTCCGGGGCGCGGGCCGACGGGCGTGATCCACTGCCGCTGGGCGCCGCGATCAACCGTCTGATCACCGAGCGGGGCTGGGAGACGCCCGCCGCGGTGGGCGGGGTGATGGGGCGCTGGCCGCAGATCGTGGGCGAGGACCTGGCCAAGCACTGCGTGCCGCTGCGGTACGACGAGGACCCGGACGAGCGGGTGCTGACGGTTCAGTGCGACTCGACGGCGTGGGCGACGCAGCTGCGGCTGCTGGCGCCCCAGCTGGTGGCCCGGCTGAACGCGGACCTGGGGCAGGGCACGGTGCGGATGATCAAGGTGCTGGGGCCGGGGGGCCCGCAGCGCCGGTTCGGCCCGCTGCGGGCCCCGGGGAGCAGGGGCCCCGGCGACACCTACGGCTGACATGTATGTCCACGGTCGATGTGCCCGGCCCGGGCCCCGGTCGTTCCGAGGGCTCCGGCCCGTTCCGAGGCGGCCCCGGGCGGGGCGAGCGCCGGAGCGGGCCGTGGAGCTGCGGGATCCGGTTCGTGGCCGTGCCGGATCCGGGCCGCTGACCTGCGGGTTTCCGGTCCGGCACGGTGAGGGAATCCATTCCGTGGCCGCTCGGCGCGCCGTCCGTCGCGCCCGTGCCGTGCGGCTGTGCGGCGGTCGAAACCACGAGGTGGAAGTGGGGCGTCCCTCACGGTAGCGGGTGGTTGACAGCCCGAAGCGCACAATGCCCGTGTGAGCCCCCTGGGGGCCCTTCCCGAATATGGGGAGTCGTCAGCCGCTCGTTGAGGGCGGCACATGCGTACTCAGGTACCGGCAAACCCCCATGAGTGTCAGCGCTACCGGTAGACTGATGGACAATCCCGCATTTCGCGGGAGTCGTCGATTACAAGCCGAACGACGCAGCCGCTCCGGACTGTCCGGAGGATGGCCTGTGCTGTGCCAGAAAGGGCGCTTCGTGGCCGATTCCGGCAACCCCAACGAGAACATTCCGTCCGCATCCGGTGAGAACGGCGGGGGCGGCGCTCCCACCGGGGCCGCTGCCCTCGCCGAGGCCGTGGCCACCGTCGGGGCGCCCGCCTCCGGCGAGGCCGCGGCCTCGTACGACGCCAGCGCGATCACCGTCCTGGAGGGCCTGGACGCGGTCCGCAAGCGACCTGGCATGTACATCGGCTCGACCGGTGAACGCGGCCTCCACCACCTCGTGCAGGAGGTCGTCGACAACTCGGTCGACGAGGCGATGGCCGGACACGCGGACACGATCGACGTCACGATCCTGGCCGACGGCGGCGTCCGCGTGGTCGACAACGGCCGCGGCATCCCGGTCGGCATCGTGCCGTCGGAGAACAAACCGGCGGTCGAGGTCGTGCTGACGGTCCTGCACGCGGGCGGCAAGTTCGGCGGCGGCGGCTACGCGGTCTCCGGTGGTTTGCACGGTGTCGGCGTCTCCGTGGTGAACGCGCTGTCGACGCGCCTGTCCGTGGATGTCAGGACGGACGGTTACCGCTGGACCCAGGACTACAAGTTCGGCGCGCCCACGGCCCCGCTGGCCCGCAACGAGGCCACCGACGAGACTGGTACATCGGTCACCTTCTGGGCCGACGGGGACATCTTCGAGACCACCGAGTACTCCTTCGAGACGCTGTCGCGCCGCTTCCAGGAGATGGCGTTCCTCAACAAGGGCCTGACGATCCGGCTCACCGACGAGCGCGAGTCGGCGAAGGCGACGGCGGGCGCGGACGTCGCGGAGGTGGCCGATGTCGCCGAGGAGGAGCAGGCCCGTACGGTCACGTACCACTACGAGGGCGGCATCGTCGACTTCGTGAAGTACCTCAACTCCCGCAAGGGCGACGTCATCCACCAGTCGGTGATCGACATCGAGGCCGAGGACAAGGAGCGCATGCTCTCGGCCGAGATCGCGATGCAGTGGAACACGCAGTACACCGAGGGCGTGTACTCCTTCGCGAACACGATCCACACGCACGAGGGCGGTACGCACGAGGAGGGCTTCCGCGCGGCGCTGACCACGCTGGTCAACAAGTACGCGCGCGACAAGAAGCTGCTCCGCGACAAGGACGACAACCTCACGGGCGACGACATCCGCGAGGGTCTGACGGCGATCATCTCGGTGAAGCTCGGCGAGCCGCAGTTCGAGGGCCAGACGAAGACCAAGCTGGGCAACACGGAGGCGAAGACCTTCGTCCAGAAGGTCGTCCACGAGCACCTCACCGACTGGTTCGACCGCAACCCGAACGAGGCCGCCGACATCGTCCGCAAGGGCATCGCGGCCGCCACCGCCCGGGTCGCCGCCCGCAAGGCGCGCGACCTGACCCGGCGCAAGGGGCTGCTGGAGAGCGCCTCCCTGCCGGGCAAGCTGAGCGACTGCCAGTCCAACGACCCGACGAAGTGCGAGATCTTCATCGTCGAGGGTGACTCCGCCGGTGGTTCGGCGAAGTCCGGCCGCAACCCGATGTACCAGGCGATCCTGCCGATCCGCGGCAAGATCCTGAACGTCGAGAAGGCCCGCGTCGACAAGATCCTGCAGAACACCGAGGTCCAGGCGCTGATCTCGGCCTTCGGCACCGGGGTGCACGAGGACTTCGACATCGAGAAGCTCCGCTATCACAAGATCATTCTGATGGCGGACGCCGACGTCGACGGCCAGCACATCAACACCTTGCTGCTGACGTTCCTCTTCCGGTTCATGCGTCCGCTGGTCGAGGCCGGGCACGTGTTCCTCTCCCGCCCGCCGCTCTACAAGATCAAGTGGGGCCGGGACGACTTCGAGTACGCGTACTCGGACCGGGAGCGCGACGCCCTGGTGGAGCTGGGCAAGCAGAACGGGAAGCGGATCAAGGAGGACTCGATCCAGCGCTTCAAGGGTCTCGGCGAGATGAACGCCGAGGAACTGCGCGTCACCACGATGGACATCGACCACCGGGTCCTCGGCCAGGTCACGCTGGACGACGCGGCGCAGGCCGACGACCTCTTCTCGGTTCTCATGGGCGAGGACGTCGAGGCGCGGCGCTCGTTCATCCAGCGCAACGCCAAGGACGTCCGCTTCCTCGACATCTGAGTCGGCCGCACCAGCCAGCCGCCGCTCGAAAGGACTTTGACCAGCAATGGCCGACGAGAACACCCCTGTGACACCCGAAGAGGAGCCCGCCGTCGCCGGTGTGGGCATGCGTGTCGAGCCCGTGGGGCTCGAGACGGAGATGCAGCGCTCCTACCTCGACTACGCGATGTCCGTGATCGTCTCGCGTGCGCTGCCGGACGTGCGGGACGGTCTCAAGCCCGTCCACCGCCGGGTGCTGTACGCGATGTACGACGGCGGCTACCGGCCCGAGAAGGGCTTCTACAAGTGCGCCCGTGTCGTCGGTGACGTCATGGGTACGTACCACCCGCACGGCGACTCGTCGATCTACGACGCGCTGGTGCGCCTGGCGCAGCCGTGGTCGATGCGGATGCCGCTGGTGGACTCCAACGGCAACTTCGGTTCCCCGGGCAACGACCCGGCCGCCGCCATGCGGTACACCGAGTGCAAGATGATGCCGCTGTCCATGGAGATGGTCCGGGACATCGACGAGGAGACCGTCGATTTCCAGGACAACTACGACGGCCGCAACCAGGAGCCGACGGTCCTGCCGGCCCGTTTCCCGAACCTGCTGGTGAACGGCTCCGCGGGTATCGCGGTCGGCATGGCGACCAACATCCCGCCGCACAACCTGCGCGAGGTCGCGGACGGCGCGCAGTGGTACCTGGAGCACCCGGAGGCCTCGCAGGAGGAACTCCTGGACGCCCTGATCGAGCGGATCAAGGGCCCGGACTTCCCGACCGGTGCGCTCGTGGTGGGACGCAAGGGCATCGAAGAGGCGTACCGCACCGGCCGCGGCTCGATCACGATGCGCGCGGTCGTCGAGGTCGAGGAGATCCAGAACCGCCAGTGCCTGGTGGTCACGGAACTCCCGTACCAGACCAACCCCGACAACCTGGCGCAGAAGATCGCCGACCTGGTGAAGGACGGAAAGATCGGCGGGATCGCGGACGTCCGCGACGAGACCTCCTCGCGCACCGGTCAGCGGCTCGTCGTCGTGCTGAAGCGGGACGCGGTCGCCAAGGTCGTGCTGAACAACCTGTACAAGCACACCGATCTGCAGACCAACTTCGGTGCCAACATGCTGGCGCTGGTCGACGGCGTGCCGCGCACGCTCTCGGTCGACGCGTTCATCCGCCACTGGGTGACGCACCAGATCGAGGTCATCGTCCGGCGCACGCGGTTCCGGTTGCGCAAGGCGGAGGAGCGGGCGCACATTTTGCGCGGTCTGCTCAAGGCCCTGGACGCGATCGACGAGGTCATCGCGCTCATCCGCAGCAGCCAGACGGTCGAGGTGGCGCGCGACGGCCTGATGGGCCTGCTGGAGATCGACGAGATCCAGGCGAACGCGATCCTGGAGATGCAACTGCGCCGGCTGGCCGCCCTGGAGCACCAGAAGATCACCGCCGAGCACGACGAACTCCAGGCGAAGATCAACGAGTACAACGCGATCCTGGTGTCGCCCGAGCGGCAGCGGAAGATCGTCAGCGAGGAACTGGCGGCGATCGTCGAGAAGTTCGGCGACGACCGGCGTTCCAAGCTGGTGCCCTTCGAGGGCGACATGTCCATCGAGGACCTGATCGCCGAGGAGGACATCGTCGTCACGATCACGCGCGGCGGCTATGTGAAGCGCACGAAGACGGACGACTACCGCTCGCAGAAGCGCGGCGGCAAGGGCGTGCGCGGCACGAAGCTCAAGGAGGACGACATCGTCGACCACTTCTTCGTGTCGACGACGCACCACTGGCTGCTGTTCTTCACCAACAAGGGCCGGGTGTACCGCGCGAAGGCGTACGAACTCCCGGACGCCGGGCGGGACGCGCGCGGTCAGCACGTCGCCAACCTGCTGGCCTTCCAGCCGGACGAGCGGATTGCCCAGATCCTGGCGATCCGTGACTACGAGGCCGCGCCGTACCTGATCCTGGCCACGAAGGGCGGTCTGGTGAAGAAGACCGCGCTGAAGGACTACGACTCCCCGCGTTCCGGTGGTGTCATCGCGATCAATCTCCGCGAGACGGGCGAGGGTGCCGAAGGCGCCGCCGACGAGCTGATCGGCGCGGAGCTGGTGTCGGCCGAGGACGATCTGCTGCTCATCAGCAAGAAGGCGCAGTCGATCCGGTTCACGGCGACGGACGAGGCGCTGCGCCCGATGGGCCGTGCCACCTCGGGTGTCAAGGGCATGAGCTTCCGCGAGGGCGATGAACTTCTCTCGATGAATGTTGTCCGTCCGGGCACGTTCGTGTTCACTGCCACCGACGGCGGTTACGCGAAGCGGACCGCCGTCGACGAGTACCGGGTTCAGGGTCGTGGCGGCCTCGGCATCAAGGCTGCGAAGATCGTGGAGGACCGTGGTTCGCTGGTCGGCGCGCTGGTGGTGGAGGAATCGGACGAGATCCTCGCCATCACCCTGGGCGGCGGCGTGATTCGTACACGAGTCAATGAAGTCAGGGAGACGGGCCGTGACACCATGGGCGTCCAACTGATCAATCTGGGCAAGCGCGATGCCGTCGTCGGTATCGCACGCAACGCCGAAGCCGGCCAGGAGGCCGAAGAGGTCGAGGGGTCCGAGGAGGGCACCGGGGCCGCGACGGCGGAGTCTGCCGAGAGCACGGTTGAGAGCACGGCCGTGACCACGGCCGAGGGCAACGCCGAGGACACGTCGTCCCCGGCAGGGGAGCACGAGGAGTAGAGCGTGAGTGGAGCCACGGGCGCCGGTTCGGCCGCTTCCGGAGCTGGAGCGAACGGTGCCCGTGGCCCCGCCACGGACTCCCAAGGGGGCACTGTGACGGACACCCTGGGGCCTCAGCCCCAGTACGAGGGCTACGCGAACGGGCCGTTGCCCGGCGAGCGCGAGCCCGCACCGGGGCAGGCGAGCGGGCCGTACCACCCGCCGCAGGCGTACTCCTCGCCCGCGGGCGGGACCCGGGGCGGCGACCGGCCGGACGGAACGCAGGGCGGCGGCGCCGCGCAGGCGGCCCGGATGCCGCGGACGGGGGCGCGGACGACTCCGCGTACCCGCAAGGCCCGTCTGCGGGTGGCGAAGGCCGACCCGTGGTCGGTGATGAAGGTGAGCTTCCTGCTCTCGATCGCGCTCGGCATCTGCACGGTGGTGGCGGCCGCGGTGCTGTGGATGGTGATGGACGCGATGGGCGTCTTCTCCGCCGTGGGCGACACGATCAGCGAGGCCACCGGCTCGAACGAGAACAACGGCTTCGACCTCCAGTCGTTCCTGTCGCTGCCGCGGGTCCTCCTCTTCACCTCGGTCATCGCGTTGATCGATGTGGTGCTGGCGACCGCGCTTGCCACGCTCGGCTCGTTCATCTACAACCTGTCGGCGGGCTTCGTGGGCGGTATCGAGCTCACGTTGGCCGAGGACGAGTAGTGAGCGGGGTATCGATTTTGGGACTGGCCCCGACGTGCGCTAATCTTCAGAAGTCAGCGCGCAGCGCGGAGGGGCTATAGCTCAGTTGGTTAGAGCGCATCCCTGATAAGGATGAGGCCACAGGTTCAAATCCTGTTAGCCCCACAGTGAAAGTCGAAGGCCCGGTTCCTCTTCGGAGGGAGCGGGCCTTCGGCGTGTGGTCGGACCGGTGTGTGAGTGGCGGGACGTGCGCCGGCGCCGGACGGATCGACACCGCTCGGCGCGGGGCGGACGGACGCGGGGCGGATGACAAGAGGAGGATCGGCGCGGGAAGAACCGACGAGGAGCGGATCGGCGCGGTGGTCGACTCCGTCGGCCGGGTCGGCATCGGGCGGTGGGCCGTGCTCGACGGGTGCGCGGCGGCGGTCGACGGGTGGGGCGGCAAGCCGGGGGCGGGGGCCGGAGTGCGTGAAGAAGCCCCCGCCCGGTGCGAACCGGTCTCGGGGGCTCGTGCGATCGGCCGGTGCCGCTCTCAGGGCGGCAGGAGGGACGCGTCCCCCGCCGGGGCCCGGAGGGCGGTGCGGGCGGGGCTCATGGTCGCCGCGGTGTACGCGGTGTCCGGGGACAGACGTCTCGCGGCGGGCGAGGAGCCGTGTGCCTCTGCCTGGATGCGCTGCTTCATCGTCGGTGGCAGCGACCTGTCCCGCGGAAGAGTCCATCGGACGGACGGGGCGGTCGCGGTTGCCGCGGTCGCACCCGCGTGCTCCTGGTTCGTGGCGGTCGGCTCCGCGGCGCTCTGCTGCGTGGCCGCCGCAGGGGTGTTCATGAGTCCCAGGGCGGCGAGGAGCGCGAAGAAGGCGGTGACGAAGGCGGTCCAGATACTCTTGGGCGTGAAGGTGCTCATGGCCCCTCGCTTTCGGGATGTCTGTTCTGCTTACCTTTCCGATGATGTGGACGTGGGTCGTGATTTTGTGGACCGACGCTGCGAATCCGTCGATCTTCAGATGAACACCACTCGTCTGGTGCAACCGGCCTCGACGGGCTTCTGCGGGGCGTTCGGCGCGGCCCCGGCTCCCGGGTCGCACCGGTCCCCGGGATGCGCCGAGGGGTGGCCTCCGGGGCTTCGCCGGAGCGATTCGCCGGGTGGTCGCCGGCCCCGGGGGGCCCGAGTGATCGCTTTACCCGCGGCGCCAGTTGGGTCGCGGGCAGGTCACCGATCGATATCGGCCGGTGTGTATAGTCGGGCGGCAGAAGTCCCCTACGTCAAGGAAAGACGAGGTCGCGCGGTGAAGAAGCTTCTCCTGGTCGCACTGGCCGCCATCGGCGGGCTCCTCGTGTACCGCCAGATCCAGGCGGATCGCGCCGAGCAGGATCTGTGGACGGAGGCGACTGACTCCGTGCCCGCAGGTTCGGGTGTGTGAGACAGACAGTCTGATTGCGGGCCCCGGTCGCTGAGCGGCCGGGGCTTCGTGCTGTTGCGGCGCCGGAACATCCGTGCCTCCGGGGGCGTCCGCGCGAATCCGTCGGCGTGAAAGCCGGGGGAGTGAGGGCGGCCGGGATCTGGATGACAGGGGCGCGTACGGCGCCGACGCGGTCGGTGGGCGTACGGATGGCGACAACGCAGACAAGGCTGACAACGCATACAACGCTGACAAGGCGGGCAATCGGATCGACGTCGGAGACAGCGGCGGTGCGGGCGGGGCAGGATGGACCGGGATCGCGACCGCTGCCGGGGCGGGTGCCGTGGCGGTGATCGCGTGGCCCGTGTCCGTACGCCCCGGCGCCGCGGGCGGGCCGCACGGACGACGAGGGGGAAGCGCGTGATGAGGCAGCGCAGCAGGGGCCGGGCGGCGCTTGCCGCAGTCGCGGCGATGTGCGCGGCGGCGGCGCTGCCGGCGCAGGCGTACGCGGCCGGGGCGGACACCGCGTACACCTTCGACTCCGGGGCGAAGAAGATCAGCGGCGCGGAGGTCAGTATCGAGGCGTCCCCGCTCGCGGCCGGGTCGGTCTACCGGAGCTCGATCAAGGACGGCGAGAAGCTCTACTACCGCCTCGACCTCGACGCGAGGACGAACGCGTACGTCTCCGTCGTGGCCGTGCCCAAGGGCGGTGGCCAGGTCGCCTACGGGGACGGTTTCACGGTCAGCGTCCGCGACAGCACGGACCGGCAGTGCAGCTACGAGACCGCCCGGTTCAAGTCGGCGGAGTTCCCGCGCCCGATCGCCGCATACGCCTACCGGACCGTCGACAAGGACAGCAGCGCCTGCCAGGAGGCCGGGACGTACAGCGTCCTGATCGAGCGGGAGAGCAAGGACACCTCGTCACCCGACACCTGGGACCTGGAGCTGCGCTACGCGTCGGAGCCGCAGGTGAAGACGGGCGGTTCGATGCCGACCGAGGCGCCGGAGAGCTGGCCGTCGGAGACGCCCGCGCCGCCCACCACCACCCCGCAGAAGCGCTCCGGCGGTACCAGCTACTCCGACGCGACCGGTCTGGAGACCGGCGAGTGGCACGACGACCTCGCGCCGGGACAGACCCGCTTCTACCGGGTACCGGTCGACTGGGGGCAGCGGCTCTTCGCCACCGTCGACCTGGGCAACAACAACGCCTCCACCGAGTTCGTCGGCAGCGCGCTCACGCTGTCCCTGGACAACCCGGCCCACGGCCACGTCGACGACGCGACGCCGCTGTCGTACTCCGGGAAGTCCACGTCGGTGTCCCTGGACCCGCTGCCTCCGGTGGCGTACGAGAACCGCTACTCCTCCACCGGCAGAGTCGGCGCCATGCGGTTCGCCGGGTGGTACTACCTGTCGGTCGCGCTCAGCCCCAAGGTGGCGGAGGCGTACGGCGACAAGGCGATTCCGCTCAGCCTCAAGGTCATGGTGAAGGGGAACGCGGGCAAGTCGCCTTACGCGGGGGACGCCGGGATCTTCTCGGTCACCGGCAGCGACAAGGACATGGCGAGGAGCGGGAAGAAGGCCTCCGAGGCGGCCCGGAGCAGCACCATGAGGACCATCGGCGTGGCCGGGATCGGCGCGGGTGTCGTGCTGGTGCTCGGGCTGGGGGTGTGGACGCTGCTGGCCCGGCGCCGTGCCGCCACGGCCCCGGCCCCCGCCGGACCGGTGCCGGGCGGAGCCGTGCCCGGGGCGCCGGGCGGACCGGCGGGCGACGGCCGGTCGCCGTACGGAGGGCCGCCGCCGCGGGGCTGGTAGTCGCCGCGCGCGGCGACGCCGGGCAACCGTCGCGTACGGGAGGGGCTCCTGGGCAGGGGACGGGGCCCGGCGTACCGGACGGCTGCCGGTGTACGGGGGACGGGTCCCGGCACACGGGAGGTTCCGGGAGGTTCCGGGAGGTTCCGGGGCCTCGTGCTCAGCTCTGGGCCAGTGCCCAGATGCCCACGGCGAAACAGAGCAGCGCCACCACCAGGATCGGGACGGCCACCTTCGGGGGCGGCCCCGGACGCCTCGTCGGCGACGGAACAGTGGTGTGGGCGGACGGTGCCCCCGTCGGCCCCGGTCCGGGGAACGGCGGCTGTCCGGTGGTGTACGCGCGGGTGAGGGCCGGGTCGCTGTGCACCCCGGCCGTGGGGAGCTGCGAGACAGCCGGTGCCGGTGCCGGGAAGGGGGCTGCGGCCGCGTGCGGCGGGTGCGGTGCGGGAGGCGTGGCCGCGGGTTCCGGGGCCGGCGGCGCCGGCTGCCGGGGAGGCGGCGGGAGATGGAAGCTGCCCGTCTCCGACATCGATACGGGCGGCTGCGCCTGTGCCTGGGGCGCCGCCGCGGACGGCTGTCCCCGGTCGGTCGGCCATGCCTGGTCGGCCGGTCGTCCCGGCGCGGTGGGGGTCGGCGCGGCGTGGCCCGTCGGCGCGGGCCCGGGGACCGAAGGGGACGACGGCGCGGGCGGATCGTCCTGGACGTCCGTCCGGGGTTCCGCGACCGGCCCCTCGGGGCCGAACCCGGCGGGCAGCGGCCCGATCTGGTCGAAGACCTCCACCGGTTCGTCGTCGGGGCCGGACTCCGGCAGCATCTCGACCGCCGCAGACAGTGCCTTGCGCGCCCCCGTCGCCGTACGGAACCGGGCCTGGGGATCGGGTTGCAGCAGCCCGGCGAGGACCTGCCACAGAGGTTCGGGAATGCCTTCCGGGGCGCCGGGGGTGCCGTACGCGGCGAAGTGCTCGACGATGGCCCGCGCGTCCGGCTTCTTCCCCTGGAGCAGATACAGCGCGACCAGGCCGACGGCGAACAGGTCCGCGGGGAAGTCGGGTTCCGCGCCCATCATCTGCTCGGGTGCGAAGTAACCGGGCGTCCCCACCACGTAGTTGGTCTCGGTGAGGCGCGGCTCGCCCTTCCGCATGGAGATGCCGAAGTCGGACAGCCGCAGATGCGGCCGGCCGGTGCCGGTGGCCTCCAGAAGGACGTTGGCGGGCTTGATGTCCCGGTGCACCACGCCCTCCGCGTGCACCGTGGAGAGACCGGACAGCAACTGGTCCAGCAGCACGCATACGAAGCGCGGCGGCAAGGGCCCGTAGTCACCGATCAGATGGGCGAGCGAACCCCCGCTCACCAGGTCCATGGTGAAGAGCACCTTGTCGTCGTCCGCGGCCCAGCTGGCCGGGGCGAGCACATGCGGGTGCTCGATCCGCAGCGCCTGCTCGCGGACGAAGCGCAGCAGCGTGTGGGCGTCGCTCTGCTGGAGGACCTTGGCCGCCACGTAGCGGCGGCGACGGTGGTCCCAGGCGCGCCAGACGGCCCCGACTCCACCCCGTCCGATCGGATCGATCAGTTCGTACCGACCGGCGAAGACCTCACCCATTGCGCTGCGTCCGCTCCCCGTCCCTGACTCCATGCCGGGCTCACGCCCGGCTCATGCCCCGCTCACGCCCGTTCTCCGCACTTCTGCGTTCCGTGCGTCTTCGCGTTCCGTGCGCTCCGTGCGTCTTCGTGTTCCGCGCGCCTTCGCGTCCGGTGTTCGGCGTCCCGTGTTCTGTGTCCCGTGTGCCGTGGACGCGCCGCGTCAGCCCTGGTGTCCTTCGTAGTGCGCCACCGCGTCCGCGGTGCGTCCCGCGCCGTACACCTTCAGGAACTCTGCCAGTTCCGGGTGGGTCGGGGCGAGGCAGTCCGCGGCGTCGATGATGTCGCCGGCCGCCGCGACGGACCGCAGCAGCGACTGGATCTCGCGCACCACGCGCCGGACGGTCGGAGCGCCGCCGGTGTGGGAGGTCTGGCTGGTGGCGGTGAGGACGGAGCCGCCCTGGGACTTCTTGATCTCTTCCATGCGGTCGGTGGCCTCGCCCGCGCTGACGCTGCCGTCAGCCACCTGACCTGCCAGTTCCTGGAGGGCCTGGACGCGCTGGACGACCGCGGGGTTGCCGATCTTCGCGCGCTGGCCGCTCATCAGCTGGGAGAGCATGGGGGCGGACAGCCCGAGGACTGCGGCGAGCCGGGCCTGGTTCAGGCCGAGGTCGTCGATCAGGCGGCGGAACAGGGCCCCGAGAGGTTCTCCGTACCAACTGCGCTGAAGCTCCCTGGCTCTTGCCGTCGCCTCTTGCTGAGCTGCATCCATGGCGTCTCCCCTTCGCTGCCGCTTCGCTGCTGCGAACCTCGTCGTGCATCTTACGGAGAGTGGTTGCCGACCGGGAGTCCCCATCTTTTTTGCGAGATTCCCGGGAGTACCCGGTACTCTGGTCTGCGGCGGTGGCCGAGACGCAGAAACGTCCGGTGTTGTCCGCCTATTCGGGGCCTTAGCTCAGTTGGTAGAGCGCTGCCTTTGCAAGGCAGATGTCAGGAGTTCGAATCTCCTAGGCTCCACCCAGTAAATGCCCTCTGACCTGCGGAAACGCAGTGTCGGAGGGCGTTTTTTGTGCCCATTGGCGGGTGCCGACGGACCGCTGGAGGCGGGGGAGCCCTTGCCTCCCAAGAAGTTTGCAGGTGGGCCCCTCTCCTGTGGATCTCCTGGAACCTCGCGGGCCGAGAAGGCCGTCCTGGTGGTGCCGCCACAGGCCTTCGGCTCGTCCGGCTACCGTCGGGAGCCCTCCGCGAGGCTGAGGTCCGGAGGCGAGAGAAGTGCCGCCATGGACGGTCCTTGCTGGGTGCTGTTGTACGCGGCCTGGTGTGAGGGTGAGGCTCCCCGAGATACGGGGGGAGGTGACAGCGGGTCAGATGGTGCTCACGAGAGGAGCTCTGACGATGCCTGCCCCGAGGGAATATCCCTTGGAGTTGCGTGAGCGTGCGGTGCGGATGTACCGGACCGCCGAGCCGAAGCCCGTGATCCGTCGCATGGCCGAGGATCTCGGCGTCCATCACGAGGCCCTGCGGGGCTGGATCCGGCAGGCCGAGGGGGATGCCGGGCCGGCCGGGAGGCCGCCCCCGGCCGGCTCATCCACCACGCCGGCCACGGCTGCCAACCCGGACCCAACCGGTCGTCGCAATACCTCCGCGATCAGATGTTGCGACGACCACTGGAATCCACCCAATACACGTCGATCAAACTCACAGCACGCCTGGTCAGGGTCGGAATCCAGGCCAGTTCTTCCGCAGCCATGCCAAGTCGGTCTCGGCGCGGACACGGGTCGCCTGCTCGCGGGTGAACACCGCGTTCGTCTTGGTCAGGACCAGGGTGTAGGGGCGTCCCTGCCGCCGGGTGGTGTGGGACACGGGCAGGCCGGCCAGATCGATACGGCTGTGGATGTGCCGGCGCCCGGCCTCGGCGAGCGGCCACTCCATGACCCGTCGGGAGCGGGAGACGAGGAAGGCGTCGAGGTCGGGGCAGAGGTCGCAGCCGGACCGGCAGGCCCCGGCCGGAGGGAGCGACCAGTCGTCCGCCGCGCGCACGGGGCGGGTGACGGCCGTGGTGAGCAGGGCCTCGCAGTGGTCTGCGAGCGCGGGGAAGGGGCCGGTCGCGGGTGCGCCGTGGCGTACGGTCGTCGGCTGGCGTCCCGCGGCGCGCAGGGCGGGGAGCAGGCACTCCAGGACGGTGTCCGGCAGGCCTCGCAGTGCGGTGACGATCGTATCGGCGGCCCCGGTGTCGGCGGCCTGCAGGATGTGGGCCAATGGGGCGCCGAGCTGCTCCATGCCCGCGCGGCGCTCCGCCTCCCGGCCCACGTCGAGCCAGCCGGTGAGCTGCCGCTCGGTTGCCTGCCAGGCGCCCTCGGTCAGCGGTGTCGCCACCGCGTCCCCGTCACCGTCGGCGGTCCGCAGCGCGGTGCAGAGGCCGGGCAGTGATGCGAGCCACGCCGCGCGATCGGCCCCGGTGCAGGCGCCGACCGTCCCGAACCAACTGCCGACGGCCTCGCGCGCCCACGTCCGGCCGTACCGGGCGGCGGCTTCCGCGAGATCGGGGGCGTGCCGCTCGCTGAGGGTCTCCACTCCGAAGGGCGCCAGGAGCATAGCGGCGGTGTCCGCATCCCGCAGTCCCACCGCGACGCGCAGGGCGGCGGCGAAGAGCGGCGCGGCCGCTTCGCCCGACCCGTGGTGATCCCAGAAGGGGGCGAGTGATCGGGCGAGCGTGCGCGCCTGGTCGAGTTCTCCGGCGTCGAGGTGGCCCTGGAGTTCGTGCAGGGCTCCCTCGGAGCCGGCCTCGGCGCGTGCCGCGAACGAGCGCTGCCTGGGCCAGAGCACCACCGCGGCCCGCCGGTACCAGCGGTCCAGGGTGTTGCCGTAGTTGCCCATGTAGCCCTCGTACTCGGACTGGTAAGGCGTGAGGTCCTTGTTCTCGGTGGTGGCGCACACCTCGGCGTACGGGACGGGCAGGAAGATCTCCTCGCCGCCGGTGCCGTCCGGGCGGGTCCACCAGCCGAGGGTGATGTCGTCGTCGATCAGGTCATTGAGCTCGTAGTCGGAGAAGTCACCGCTGCGGCGGCGTTCGGCCCCGGGCTCCCCGTCGGGATCGAGGAGGCACTCACCCTCGCATTCCTCGTCCTCGCACTCGTCGAAGTGCTCGACATCGCCGTAGTAGTCGTAGCGGTCGTAGGGCGGAACGGCGTCCCAGGTCTCCTTCACCTCGGCCAGCGCCAGCACCGCTTCGCAACCGGCTTGCCCGGCGGCCTGGCGGAGCCGGGATGCTCGGGTGGCGTCGGCGCCCTTGAGACGATCCCAGTCCAGGCCGCGCTGGGTGTACTCGTGGTCGAGGAGGTAGACGAGCCGGTTGGGGGGCGTGGTTTCCGGGCGGCCGTAGGGGTAGCGCTGCTCGGCCGGGTCGGTGAAGTGCTCGGTCAGGCAGTGCGCCAGGTCGGCGACGGGGCCGTCGGTGTTCTCGCCGGTCGGCCGGACGCGCTCGGCGAGCAGGTTCATGGTGAGAGTGACGCGGTACCCGGAGGTGACGGGTTTGACCTCGTGATGGCAGTCCGCGTAGAAGGCGACGAACGTGAGCTGCTCCCGGGACGCCCGGTGGGTGACGCTGCGGCCCGCGTGTTCGACGACGAGTTCGCCGCCGGTGTGGTGGGAGGGCAGCGAGACGACCAGGGTTCCCACCATGGAGTCGTCCTTCTCGGAGTCCTGGTGCGGGAGGAAGAACTGACCCTTGCCGTACACCAGGAGAGCATGCGGTTCGGCCCGCAAGGCAGTGGTGGGCGGCAGGCCCAGGGCGTGGCGGACGCCGTCGAGGACTCCGCTCAGGGTGCGGTCCCAGTCGGGGCCGCCGAGCGTGATCCGGTCCGGGGTGATCTCCCAGGTGTCGCGCACGCTGGTGTCGGACAGCGTCTGCTCACCGCGGCCGAAACGGGCCTGCCTGGCTTGCGCGATCAGCTTCTTGGTGACGGGGGCGCGCAACGGCAGGGGCAACTCCCCGACACCGTCGACCGCGATGCGCAGCGCGTGGGCGGACATTTCGACGCGGGTACTGAAGTCTCCTCTTCGCTCTGCAGCTTCCAGCAGCTTCGCCAAACGCTTGCGTGCTTCGTGTCCCATGGAGTTTCGTTCCCCCGGTCGGCAGCGTGTCATCCCGTCCCGCGAACCTTAGAGGTCGCGCGGATAGGTGGGTCGGCGTCGCGTGGCGATGGGCGGCGCCCGGCGGCGTTGTCGTCGGTCGACGACTCCCCCATGGCCCGAAAGGCATGGGAGGGGCCCTTCGCGTCACCTCCCTCCTCCGCCTTGCCGGGCTTGCCCCTCGCCCCGCTCCTTCCTCCGCCCCACCTATGCGCGCGACCTCTTAGTGCTGCGGGAAGTCCCTGCTCCCGGATGGCGGAACACCAGATGCCGCGCCCCTCCCTTCGGGCGGACGACGCTGCTTTCGAAACACGCCCTGGGCTCCGCAGAACACGACGAAGCGGCTGCCGGAAGATCCTGGGATCCTCCGGCAGCCGCTTCGTCGTACGAGGGCCGCCCGGCATCGGCCGGGGCGGCGGCACGGCGGCGGCCGAGTGGTGCCGAGCGGTTCAGCCGCGGTCGTCGGGGCCGGTGCCGTTCACGCCCTCCGGGCCGTCCGTGCCCCTGTTCTCCCTCGCCTCGCCGGTCTCTCCGGCTTCCCCGGACTCCGGGTCGAGCGGTGCCGGACCGGAGCCGTCGACCGAGGACAGCGGGCCGCGCTCGGAGACCTCCGTGGGCGCGGACGGTTCGACCAGCCAGTCGGGGTTGGCCTGCTTGTCCCACCACCTCCAGGCGGCGTAGGCGGCGCCCGCCACGATGCCCGCCACGAAGAATCCCCTGCACACCCGGCCGGCCTTCGCCCGCCGTTCGTGCTTCCTGGCCAGTTGCCTGATCTCCTTCGCGGTGACATTGCCGCGCAGTGCGGCCAGCGCCGCCGCGCTGCGGGCCGACGCCTCCTCGGCCATGGGCTGGGCCACGGCCATCGCGTGCTCCATGCGCGGCACGGCGTAGTCCGCGGCGGTGCGGGCGGCCCGGCGGGTGCGGCACGCGGCGCGCTGCGCGACCTCGTCGACCTTGGGCGGCACGTGGGCGCGGGCCTGTTCGATACGTGGTGCGAGATGCGCGCCGTACTGGACACGGGCCTGCTGGGCCGCCTTCGTCACCTTCGGTACGAGCCGTGCGCGGGCCTCGTACGCGAGATGCGCGGCCTGGTCCTTGGCCGTGTCGGCGTAGGGCGCCACCACTTCCGCGGCGTGCTGCACGCTGCCCTTGGCCGAGTCGGTTGCGGCGCGCACGCTGTCGATGCGGGTCACGGGATCCTCCTCCTTGGTGGCGGGTGGTTGGTACGCCTTTCCACCCATTCAGAGATCATGCCTGCCGAAGGCGGGTCCGGCATGCGGGGCGGGCATCCGGGGCAGGCGCCCTGACCGGTCCGGGGCGTCCGGGAAGCCGTTGCGTCCGGCTGGTCGTGTTCACGTGGTGCGACGTGGTGCAAGGGGAGCTTGCCGACGAAGGTGCCGGGCTTCGGTTCAGCCCGCGCCGGTTCGTCACGCGCTTGGCCGCACGTGTTCCTGCGGGGAGCGGCACGCGGCCGAGCGGCACGCGGCTGAGCGGCACGCGGCCGAGCGGCACGCGGCTGAGCGGCACGCGGCCGAGCGGCACGCGGCTGCGGCGCGGGCCGCCGGGCGGGGACCGGTGTGTGCGGACGGGCGGGAACGGCGTGTGCCGTCGCGCGGGGACCGGGCATGGGGGTGAGGGGCGTGCGGGGGATCGGGCAACGAGGTGAGCGGGGCGCGCGCGGGGTGGCGGCCGGGCGCCGGAACGGGCGGTCCGTGCGAGGATCGGTGGGCGTCACCGAACATCTGACGTCACCGAGGACTTACGGAAGGCAGATCGTGGCCGAGCAGCTTTACGCCACCTTGAAGACCAACCAGGGCGACATCGAGATCCGGCTCCTGCCGAACCACGCCCCCAAGACGGTCAAGAACTTCGTGGAGCTCGCCAAGGGCGAGCGCGAGTGGACGCACCCCGAGACCGGCAAGAAGTCCACGGACAGGCTGTACGACGGCACCGTCTTCCACCGTGTCATCAGCGGCTTCATGATCCAGGGCGGCGACCCGCTGGGCAACGGCACCGGCGGCCCGGGGTACGAGTTCGGTGACGAGTTCCACCCCGACCTGGCCTTCACCAAGCCGTACCTGCTGGCCATGGCCAACGCGGGCCCGGGCACCAACGGCTCGCAGTTCTTCGTGACCGTCGCGCCGACCGCCTGGCTCACCGGCAAGCACACCATCTTCGGCGAGGTCGTCGACCCGGCCAGCCAGAAGGTCGTCGATGCCATCGCGGCCACCCGGACCAACCCCCGCACCGACCGTCCGGTGGAGGACGTCGTCATCGAGTCGGTCGTCATCGAGACCCGCTGATCACCTGCATCACCTGCATCACCTGCGGTCATCGGATGATCACGTTCTGGTCGTCCGATCGGGAACCAATCGCCCTGCTCGTCCGTACTTGTTACATGGTGGACGGGCAGGGCCGTGTCGTGCGTGCCGCCGCCACGACCAGGACCGAGGTGACCGGGAAGTGAGAGGACCGATGGACGAGCAGTCGCCGGAGGGCCGAGAGCGTCCGGGCGCCGCGGACGGTCCGCTCGGCTGTCACCGCCATCCCGGCCGCGAGGCGCATATCCGCTGCACCCGGTGCGACCGTCCGATCTGCACCGACTGCATGGTCGACGCCTCGGTCGGCTTCCAGTGCCCGGACTGCGTCCGTCGGGGTACCGGTACGGGGCACGACCCGGCCGCCGCCCGTCCGCGTACCCTCGCGGGCGGCACCGTCGCGGCCGATCCCCGGCTCTTCACCAAGATCCTTCTGGGGATCAACGTCGCCGTGTTCGTCGCCGTCCTGGCGAAGGGCGACGCGCTGGTCAACGAGCTGCTGTTGTTCGGCCGCGCTCCCACCTACGACGGCGGCCCGCTGGAGGGCGTCGCCGAGGGGCAGTGGTACCGCCTGGTGACGTCGATGTTCCTGCACCAGGAGACCTGGCACATCCTCTTCAACATGCTGGGCCTGTGGTGGCTCGGCGGTCCGCTGGAGGCGGTGCTCGGCCGTGCCCGCTATCTCGCCCTCTACATGCTCTCCGGTCTGGCGGGCGGGGCACTCACCTACTGGCTCTCCGCCCCGGGGCAGGGATCGCTCGGCGCCTCCGGCGCGATCTTCGGCCTGCTCGGCGCCACCGCCGTGCTGATGCGCCGGCTCAACTACGACATGCGCCCGGTCTTCGCGCTGCTCGCCGTGAACCTGGTCATCACCTTCAACCCCTGGGGCGGAATCGCCTGGCAGGCGCATGTGGGCGGTCTGATCGCGGGCACGCTGATCGCGATCGGCATGGTGCATGCGCCCCGGGAGCGTCGTGCGCTGGTGCAGTACGGCACCTGTGCCCTGGTCCTGGTCGCGGTGATCGGCATCGTTCTCGCCCGGACGGCCGCGCTGGCCTGAGCCGCCTCGCGCTGACCTGAGCCGCCCCGCGTGCGGCGGTCTGAGGGGACGGCTGTCGTGCGGTGGCCGCGGACGGCCCAGTTGTCCACAGCATGTGCCGGATCTTGTGCGTTCTGTGGGAACAAGTGAGCCCCTTGTCGCTGAGCTGGGTTTTCCAGCGGGGACAAGGGGCCTGCCGACCCTGGAGGGGGGCGGCTGCAGTCACATCGGTGTCAACAGTCGGTGAGTTATCCACAGATCGTCTGACCTTTTCCCCTGCCTGTGGATAACGCTGTGGGTAACTTGGGGCAAGGCTTGCGCGAGCAGGGCCCGCTGTGCATCGGCGCTCGTGGCCGGGGCGGGCCGACCCCGCCGCGGCCCTACTTCCACTGAGTGGAGACGCCGAATCCACCGGCGATGAAGCCGAAGCCGACGACGATGTTCCAGTTGCCCAGCGACGTGACCGGAAGCTCGCCGTCGGTCACGTAGAAGACGACGATCCAGGCCAGACCGATCAGGAAGAGCGTCAGCATGACCGGGGCCACCCAGCTGCGGTTGGTCAGCTTTATATTGCTCGCCTGCTTCGCCGGAGGGGGCGTGAAGTCGGCCTTCTTGCGGATACGTGACTTCGGCACGAGGAACTCTCCTGTCGATGCGCTGCGTGACCGCGCAGGTAACTGTGGCTGGCGCCGGGGCGGGGTGCGAGGGGGAATGCTGCCTCCCCCGGGCGTCCGTTAGCGTAGTCCTTCCGTGGCTCTGAAGGAGATAAGGGTACGTTGAGCAATCCCGCCGACTCCCCCCGAGGGCCGGAGCGCCGCGCCTTCCGGCACCCGGCCCGGGTGCTCACCGCTGCGGTTTTCGCCCTCGCCGGACTGATCTTCGTCACCAGTGCCAACACGGCCAAGGGCACCAACATCCGCACCGACGCCTCCCTGCTGAAGCTCTCCGACCTCATCCAGCAGCGCAGCGGCAAGAACGCCCAGCTGGACGAGACCAACGCGTCCGTGCGCGAGGACATCGACGCCCTCGTCCGGCGCGACGACGGCGCCACCGAGGAGGAGAACGCGCGACTCAAGGAGCTGGAGCGGGCCGCGGGCACGACGAAGCTCTCCGGCCACGCGGTGTCCGTCACCCTCGACGACGCCCCGCCCGACGCCACAGCGAACCCCGGCTACCCCGATCCCCAGCCCAACGACCTGGTCATCCACCAGCAGGACCTCCAGGCGGTCGTCAACGCGCTCTGGCAGGGCGGCGCCCAGGGCATCCAGGTCATGGACCAGCGGCTCATCTCCACCAGCGCGGTGCGCTGCGTCGGCAACACCCTGATCCTCCAGGGCCGCGTCTACTCCCCGCCGTACAAGATCACCGCGGTGGGCGACCCGGCCGCCCTCAAGCAGGCGCTCGACGACTCCCCGGCGATCAACAACTACCTGCTGTACGTGAAGGCGTACGGGCTCGGCTGGAAAGTCGACGAGCACCAGGCGGTGACTCTTCCCGGCTACTCGGGCACAGTGGACCTCCACCAGGCGGAGCCGGCGAAGTAGCGAGCTGCTGTGAGGAGGCCGACGCGGTGTCGGTGCGACTGATCGTGCGGACGTTCAGCGAACTCTGCATCACCGTCGGTGCTTTGATCGTGCTCTTCGTGGTGTACGTGCTGTTCTGGACCGGGGTACGGGCCGCGGGCGCGGCCGAGGACCAGATCGGCACCCTGCGCGACCAGTGGGCCCACGGGGCGGCACCCGCCTCGGCGTCCCCGGTGCCTTCCGCGTCACCCGCGCCCTCCTCGTCCCCGACGGCGGTGCCGGAGCCCGCCCCCGCGGCGTACCGGGACGGCAAGCCGTTCGCGATGCTCTACATACCCCGCTTCGGCAAGGGGTGGGAGTGGCCCGTACTGGAGAACACCGGGACCCGAACCCTGCAGAAGGGGATCGGCCACTACTCCGGGACCGCCCGCCTCGGCGAACGGGGCAATTTCGCGCTGGCCGGGCACCGCCGCACCTACGGGGACCCGTTCAAGGACTTCCCGAAGCTCCGCCCCGGGGACGCGGTGCTGCTGACGGACGGGACGACGTGGTTCACGTACCGCGTCGACAGGAAGCCCTACCGGACGGTGCCGGGCGACATCGGGGTCATCGACCCGGTACCCCGCAAGTCCGGCTTCGACGGGCCGGGCCGCTATCTGACGCTGACCACCTGCGACCCCGAGTGGGGGAGCAGCCACCGGCTGATCGCCTGGGCGCACCTCGACGCGACCCGGCCCGTGACCGACGGCAGACCGGCGGCTTTCCACAGCTGACCCACACGCGAGCCCCGGCCCTTTAGTCTGGTTCCCGTACCGAATGGAGGGGACTGCATGTACGGCTGGATCTGGCGGCACCTGCCGGGCAACGTGTGGGTGCGTGCGCTCATCTCGCTCGTGCTGGTGCTGGCCGTCGTCTACGCGCTTTTCCAGTACGTCTTTCCGTGGGCGGAGCCACTGCTGCCGTTCGGCGACGTGACGGTCGACGGCGAGGGCGGATCGGGGGCCGGACGATGAGTGCCCGCATTCTCGTCGTGGACAACTACGACAGCTTCGTCTTCAACCTCGTCCAGTACCTCTACCAGCTCGGCGCCGACTGCGAAGTGCTCCGGAACGACGAGGTGACCACGGCGCACGCCCAGGACGGCTTCGACGGGGTCCTGCTCTCCCCCGGACCCGGCACCCCCGAGCAGGCGGGTGTCTGCGTGGAGATGGTCCACCACTGCGCGGCGACGGGCGTCCCGGTCTTCGGGGTCTGCCTGGGGATGCAGTCGATGGCGGTGGCGTACGGCGGTGTGGTGGATCGCGCCCCGGAGCTGCTGCACGGCAAGACCTCGCCGGTCGTCCACGACGGCACGGGGGTCTTCGCGGGCCTTCCCTCCCCCTTCACCGCGACCCGCTACCACTCGCTCGCCGCCGAACCGGACACGATTCCGCCGGAGCTGGAGGTGACGGCCCGCACGGCCGACGGCATCATCATGGGGCTGCGCCACCGTGAACTGCCGGTGGAGGGCGTGCAGTTCCATCCGGAGTCGGTGCTCACCGAGCACGGACACCTGATGCTCGCCAACTGGCTGGTGCAGTGCGGCGACACGGGAGCCGTCGCGAGATCGGCGGGGCTCGCGCCGGTGGTGGGCAAGGCCGTAGCGTGACCGAGCTCCGCCCCGAACCCGACGCCGGACGGGACGGCCCGTACGAGCGGGGAGCGTACGAGGCGGGTGCCTCCGAGACGGCGAGCGCGTTCGAGGCGGCGGGCTTCGAGGAGACGGGTGCCTTCGAAGCGGCGGTCGGCCGGCTGGCCGATCCGCTGAACGACCCGCTGCCGGGGCCGGTTCCGGGACAGCACCCGTCGCCATGGTTCCGCGCGGAGGCCGGGGCGCCCGCAGAGGCCGTGTCGCCGGACGGACCGGGCCCGGGGCACGAGCAGGGGCGTGGACGAGGGCAGCACCGGGCTCCGGACGCCCAGGCACGGGCGCGGACGTACGTCCCGGCCCCGGAGCAGGCACAGACGTCACTGCCATCACAGTTGCCGGAGTCATCAACGCCGTCACAGTCATCACCGTCGGCAGAGTCACCGCGGCCGCCACGGATGACACGTGTTTCTCAGGAGACCCCGCCGGAGTGGTACGACCCCGAGGGCTTCGAACGGGACTGGTGCGGGCCGCGGAACCCCGCACCGGCGCCCGAGGCGCGGCCGGTCCCCCTGCGGTCCTCCTCCCCCTCGTCCGTGGCCTCCGCCGTCGCGGACGACGAGGCGGCCGGGGCACGGGCCGCGAAGCCCGGGGACGCCGACGATCCACTGGCATCGACCCGGCAGATGCCTCCGCTTTCCTTCCCCGTTCCCGACCCTGTTCCCGTTCCCGTTCCGGGTCCGGGTCCGGGTCCGGACTCGGCATCGGAGACGACATCGGTGTTGGCACCGGTGTCGGACCTGGAGCCGGAGGAACCGCGTACCGGGGGCCGTGCCGAGCGCCGACGAGCCGCGAAGGGACGGGGCCGCAGACGTGCCGAACCGCGGCAGGGGCCCGCGCATCCCGCCCCGCCGACGCCCGACAGGCCGGCGCCCGACAGGCCGATGTCGCGGGTCGAGGCGCGGCGTGCGGCGCGTGCGGCCAAGGAGAGCCCGGCCGTCGTCGCCAGCCGGGTCGTCGGTGAACTGTTCATCACGCTCGGCGTTCTGATGCTGCTGTTCGTCACGTACCAGCTGTGGTGGACGAACGTGCGCGCCGATCAGTACGCCGGCAAGGAAACGCACAAGATCCAGGACAACTGGGCGAAGAGCGACCGCGCTCCCGGCGCCTTCGAGGCGGGACAGGGCTTCGCCATCCTCCACATCCCCAAGCTGGACGTGGTCGCTCCGATCGCCGAGGGCATCAGCAAGGAGGAGGTCCTCGACCGGGGCATGGTCGGCCACTACGCCGAGGGCACGCTGCGCACCGCTATGCCGTCGGACAAGCAGGGCAACTTCTCGATCGCGGGCCACCGCAATACGCACGGCGAGCCCTTCCGCTACATCAATCAGCTGGGCCCCGGCGACCCGATCGTGGTCGAGACGCAGGACACGTACTACACGTACGAGATGACGAAGCTGCTGCCGCAGACCTCGCCGTCCAACATCTCGGTCATCGGCCCGGTGCCGCCGGAGTCGGGATTCACCAAACCCGGCCGATACATCACGATGACGACATGTACGCCGGAATTCACGAGTACGTACCGTTTGATCGTCTGGGGCAAGATGGTCGACGAACGACCGCGCAGCAAGGGGAAGCCCGACGCGCTTCTCGACTGACACATCATCACCACAGGGACGGGTGCGGTGACAACGAGGACCGAGCACGAAGAGCTGACCGGCGAGTCCGCGCCACCGCCGCGGCGTGCGGGCCGCCATCCCGTCGCGACCGCGATCAGCGTCTTCGGTGAACTCCTGATCACGGCGGGCCTGGTCCTGGGCCTCTTCGTGGCGTACTCCCTCTGGTGGACCAATGTGCTCGCCGACCGTGAGGCGACGCAGCAGGGCGACACCGTCCGCGACCGCTGGGCGGACGGGCCGGGCGCGCTGGACACCAAGGACGGCATCGGCTTCCTGCACGTTCCGTCGATGAGGAACGGCGAGGTGCTCGTCAAGAAGGGCACCGACACCGAGAACCTCAACGACGGCATCGCGGGCTACTACACGGACCCGGTGAAGTCGGCCCTGCCCTGGGACAAGAAGGGCAACTTCACCCTGGCGGCGCACCGCGACGGGCACGGTGCCAAGTTCCACAACATCGACAAGGTGCGGACGGGCGACGCGGTCGTCTTCGAGACCAGGGACACCTGGTACGTCTACAAGGTGTTCAAGGAGCTTCCCGAGACGTCGAAGTACGACGTCGACGTGCTGCTGCCGGTGCCGAAGGGATCGGGCGCGAAGAAGCCCGGCCGCTACATCACGCTGACGACCTGCACACCGGTCTACACGTCCAATTACCGCTACATCGTGTGGGGCGAGCTGGTGCGCACGGAGAAGGTCGACAAGGACCGCACGAAACCGGCGGAGCTGCGCTGACGCCCGCCGGGCACGGTGCCGCCCCGTTGCACGCCCCCATGAACGGCGCGGGCACGTTCGTGACGGCGCGAACGCGGTCCTGACGGCGATGGCAAAGGGCCCCGGTCACCCGTTGTCGGGTGACCGGGGCCCTTTTGAGGCCGGGGCCGGCGGTCAGTGTTTCCGATGACCGTTCGGGCCGCCGAAGGAGTTGCCGTCCCCTCCGCCGGGAATGGTCATCACGCCGACCTCGCTGTCCTTGTCGACCTGCTGTCCCTGGCCGGGCTGGGAGGTGACGACCCGGGCGTTGTCGTCGTTCGGGCCCTGTACCTGACCGAGCCGGAGTCCCGCCCCGGCGAGCAGGTTCTTCACCTCTCCGAGGGTCTTGCCCTGGATGTCGGGAACCGTGGTCTGTTCCGGCTGCTTCGGGCCCTTCGAGACCGTCAGGACGATCTGGGCGTCCAGCGGCTGCGCCGAGTTCCCCGGCGGGTTCTGGCTGATGACCGTGCCCGCGGGCTTCTCCGAATCGACGTCGGTCCTGGACACGTTCTTGAAGCCCAGGACAGTGAGCTGTGCCACCGCGTCGTCGTAGCTCCGGTCGGTCACCGGCGGAAGCTGCTGAGTGGCCTGCTTGGCGACCGTGATCGTGACCTCGGAGTTCTTCTCGGCCTTCGTTCCGCCCTTGGGGTCCTGCTTGATGACCGTGCCCGGGTCGCTCTCGGACTCGACCGCGGTGACGTTGACCGTGAAGCCCTTCTCCTCAAGGTACTTACGGGCGCTGGCCTCGGACTTCTCCGTGACGTCCGGGACCTCGACCTTCGGCGGACCGGCGGAGACGACGACCGTGACGGTGTCCTTCTCGGCCATCTTGTCGCCGGCGGCCGGGGTCTGGCTGCAGATCTTGTCCTTGGGCTGGTCCTCGCAGGGCTCGTGCGAACCGACCTTGAGGACGAGGTCGGATCTCTCCGCGCGTGTCTGGGCCTCGTCCACGGTCAGGCCGACCAGGTTCGGCACACTGATCTGGTTGCTGTCGTTGCCGCCGGAGAGCGACTTGCCGATCAGGATCGCGCCGATCAGGACCAGGACACCGGCGACGACGAGCAGGATCGTCGAGGTGTTGCTCTTCTTCTGGCGGCGGCGGTCCGGGCGGTCGTCGTAGCCGTACCCGCCGTCGTCCGGGTTGACCGGGGGCAGCATGGAGGTGGCGCCCGCGCCGTTCTGGTCGGCGGAGTGCAGCGCCGTGGTGGGCTGGTCGCCGTACCCGCCGTCGTAGCCGCCGTAGCCGGGCGCGCCCATCGCCGCCGCGGCGGCGACCGGCTGGCCGTCGAGGCACGCCTCGATGTCGGCGCGCATCTCGTCGGCCGACTGGTAGCGGTAGTCGGGGTCCTTGACCAGGGCCTTCAGCACGATCGCGTCCATGGCGGGCGTGATCTCGGGGTCGAAGTTGCTGGGTGGCTGAGGCTCTTCCCGTACGTGCTGGTAGGCGACCGCTACGGGGGAGTCCCCGATGAACGGCGGCCGGACGGTCAGCAGCTCATAGAGCAGGCAGCCGGTCGAGTACAGGTCGGAACGCGCGTCGACCTGCTCGCCCTTGGCCTGCTCCGGCGAGAGGTACTGGGCGGTGCCGATGACGGCCGAGGTCTGGGTCATCGTCATGCCGGAGTCGCCCATGGCGCGGGCGATGCCGAAGTCCATGACCTTGACCTGGCCGGTGCGCGTCAGCATGACGTTCGCCGGCTTGATGTCACGGTGGACGATGCCCGCGCGGTGCGAGTACTCCAGCGCCTGGAGGATGCCGACGGTCATCTCCAGGGTGCGCTCGGGCAGCAGCTTGCGGCCGGAGTGCAGGAGCTCCCTGAGCGTCGATCCGTCGACGTACTCCATCACGATGTACGGGATGGAGACCCCGTCGACGTAGTCCTCGCCGGTGTCGTAGACCGCGACGATCGCCGGGTGGTTGAGCGAGGCGGCGGACTGGGCCTCACGGCGGAACCGGGCCTGGAAGGACGGGTCGCGGGCCAGGTCGGCCCGGAGCGTCTTCACAGCTACGGTGCGGCCGAGCCGGGTGTCGTGTGCGAGGTAGACCTCGGCCATGCCACCACGGCCGAGCACCGAGCCCAGCTCGTACCGGCCGCCGAGGCGACGCGGCTCTTCCATAACTGTTCCAGCCCTCTCCGTCAGTCCCGACCGCACCGGTGCGCGGTCCGGCGGTGTGCTGCTCGCGCCTACGCTACCGGCCGCGCACTACCCGATCGGCCCGGAGCCCGGACCTGATACCTGACCGGTATCCGAAGATGCAGGTATGGCACTTGGTGTGACGGTCATCACTTCTTGTCGATGACCGCTTGCATCACTGCCTTGGCGATCGGGGCGGCCAGACCACCACCGGAGATGTCGCCGCGGTTCGCCTCGCCGTCCTCGACGACCACGGCCACGGCGACCGGGGAGCCGTTGTCGGTCTTGGCGTACGAGATGAACCAGGCGTACGGCTTCTCGCTGTTGTTGAGGCCGTGCTGGGCCGTACCGGTCTTGCCGCCGACGGTGACGCCGGGGATCTGGGCGTTCTTACCGGTGCCGTCCTGGACGACGGTCTCCATCATCCGCTGGAGCTTCTGGGCGTTCTCGGCGGAGAGGGCCTGGCTGAGCTGTTCCTTCTTGTGGGTGTAGATGACGTCGAGGTTGGGCGCCTGACGCTCGGCGACCATGTACGGCTGCATCAGCTTGCCGTCGTTGGCGACCGCGGCGGCGACCATGGCCATCTGGAGCGGGGTGGAGCGGTTGGACGCCTGGCCGATGCCGGCCATGGCGTTCTGCGGCCGGTTGTCCTTGGGGTAAATGCTGGCGTCGGACCGTACCGGAGTGAAGATCTCCTTGTTGAAGCCGAACTTGTCAGCCTGGTCGATCATCTTCTGGTTGCCGAGGTCGTCGCTGATCTTGCCGAAGACGGTGTTGCAGGACCACCGCAGCGCCTCCCGGAGCGAGGCGTTCTCGCACGGGATGTTGCCCTCGTTGTTCAGGTTGTTGGTCGAAAGGGGCAGTCGCCAGGGCAGCGGGGAGTTCGTCTTCGCGTCGATGTCGGTGTACAGCCCGTTCTCCAGGGCTGCGGCGGCGGTGACGACCTTGAAGGTCGAGCCCGGCGGGTAGGTCTCGCGCAATGCCCGGTTGAGCATCGGCTTGTTCTTGTCCTCCAGGAGGACCTTACGGGCCTTCTCGTCCTCGAGGGAGTTGCCCGCGAACACCGAGGGGTCGTACGAAGGCGTACTGACCAAGGTCAGGATCGCGCCTGTCCTCGGGTCGAGTGCGACCACGGCGCCCTTCTTGTTGCCGAGCTTCTCGAATGCTGCCTTCTGTGCAGCACCATTGAGAGTGGTGACGATGTTGCCGCCCTTCTTCTGACCGCCCGTGAAGAGGGACAGCGTGCGGTCGAAGAAGAGCTGGTCGCTGTTGCCGGTCAGAATGCCGTCTTCAAGGTTCTCGAGCTGCGAGGCATCGAAGGCCTGTGAGGAGTAACCGGTCACAGGAGCCCACATGGGGCCGTTCTTCCAAACCCGCTTGTACTTGAAGTCGCTGCCTGAGGTCTCGACGGATCCGGTGACGGGGTTGCCGTCGACGATGATGTTGCCGCGCTCGTGCGAGTAACGCTCGATCTGAACACGGCGGTTGTGCTCATGCCCATTCAGTTCGTCGGCACGCACGTACTGGAGCCAGTTGACACGGACCAGGAGAGCGAGGACTAGCACCCCGCAAAAAATAGCGATCCTGCGAAGTGGCTTGTTCACGGTCGGACCACCTGGGTCATTTCGGCGTCGGGTGACGGAGCTGGGGCCGGCGCGGGGCGCCGTGCGGTGTCGCTGATACGGAGCAGGATGCCGACCAGGGCCCAGTTGGCGATCACGGACGAACCACCTGCCGCGAGGAACGGCATGGTCATGCCGGTCAGCGGGATGAGGCCCATGACACCACCGGCGACGACGAAGACCTGAATGGCGAAGGAGCTGGAGAGACCGATCGCGAGAAGTTTGCCGAAGGGGTCGCGTGCGGCGAGAGCGGTGCGAATGCCACGCTCCACGATGAGGCCGTAGATCAAGAGGATGGCCATCATTCCGGCAAGGCCAAGCTCTTCGCCGACGGTCGCAAGGATGAAGTCGGAGTTGGCGGCGAAGCCGATCAGGTCAGAGTTGCCCTGGCCGAGTCCGGTGCCGAGAGTTCCGCCGGAACCGAAGGCCATGAGGGACTTGGCCATCTGCTCGCTCGCGGCTTCCTTGCCCCAGCCCGCGAAGGGGTCGAGCCAGGCGGTGACGCGCTGCTGGACGTGTGGCTCGAACGAGGCGACGCCGACGGCGCCCACAGCGGACATCAGCAGACCGAAGACGATCCAGCTGGTGCGTTCCGTGGCCACGTACAGCATGACGACGAACATGCCGAAGAACAGCAGGGAAGAACCGAGGTCGGTCTCGAAGACCAGAATCAGGATCGAGAAGGCCCAGACCATGAGGATGGGGCCGAGGTCACGGCCTCGCGGAAGGTACAGCCCCATGAAGCGACGGCTGGCCAGGGCCAGGGCATCGCGCTTGACCATCAGATAGCCCGCGAAGAAGACCGTGATGATGATCTTGGCGAACTCGCCGGGCTGAAGGGTGCCGATACCTGGGATCCGGATCCAGATCTTGGCACCGTTCACCGCTGGGAAGAACATCGGAAGGATCAGCAGGAACAGCGCTACGACCATGGAGATGTAGGTGTAGCGCTGCAGGATGCGGTGGTCCTTGAGGGTCAGCAGTACGACCACGAGCAGCCCGACCCCGACCGCCGAGAACATCAGCTGTTTGGACGCGGCGGGTGCGAAGGTCTTCAGCGCCTGGAATCTCTCCGACTGGTCCAGGCGCCAGATGAGCGCAAGGCCCAGACCGTTGAGCAGCGTGGCCAGCGGTAGGAGAAGCGGGTCCGCGTAGCGAGCGAATCTGCGCACGGCGAGATGCGCGATGCCTGCGAGCAGGGCGAGCCCGAGGCCGTATCCGAGCATGCCGGAGGGCAGTTCGCCGTTGAGAGCGAGGCCCACGTTCGCGTAGGCGAAAACCGAGATGAAGACGGCGAAGACAAGCAACGCCAACTCGGTGTTGCGGCGGCTCGGTGCGTCGATCGCGCCGATCGTGGTCGTATTGGTGACAACGCTCATGGTGCTGAAGGCCCCCTACGGCTTACTGCTTACCGCACTGCGGGACCAGCTTTTTCTCTTCCGCCGAGAGGCTGGGACCAGGAGTGGGGGTCGCTGCGGTCGACTTGGTCTTGGCGGTGCGGCTCGGTGTGGCGGGCGGCTTGACGGCGTCCGAGTCCGTACCGGCGGCTTGGCCCTCGTCGGAGCGAGCCTTCTCGGCCGCGCGTCGCTGGGCGTCCTTCTTGCAGGCGGATGCCTGGACGGCGAGTTCGCCGATCTTCTCGCGGGCCGAGGCGAGGTCGCTCTCGGCGATGGTCGCCTCCACCTGCTTGCGCTGGTAGGCCGGGAGGTACTTGAGTTCGATCTCCGGGTGGTCCTTCTCGACCTTCGAGAGCGAGACCCACGCCAGGTCCTGGCTGATGCCCCGGAACAGCGCGACGTGCTCGTTGTTCGCGCCGACGTAGAACTGGTTCTGGGTCCAGCGGTATCCGCTGTAGACGCCACCGCCGATGACGGCCAGCGCCAGGACGGTGCAGAGCGACCTCTTGAACCACTTCCGGCCGCCGCCCGGCTTCACGAAGTCTTCGTCCGTGTACGCGTCGAAGGAGCCCTCGGGCATTTCTCCGTACCCGGCGGCGTCACCGCTCCCGGGCGGGCCGAACCCGCCCGCGGGAGGCGGTACGGGGCGGCCCAGGCCGGCCGCCCGTCCGGCGGGGGTCTGCATGGCGGCCGTGCTCTCGGCGGCGGCCATCTGCGCCGCCTGGTTCTCGGCGACAGCGCCGACCACGACCGGGGTGTCGTTGAGCCGCCCGGACAGGGTGTCGTTGTTGTCGACGTCGACAACATCGGCGACGATGCAGGTGATGTTGTCCGGGCCGCCGCCGCGCAGAGCGAGCTGGATCAGCTCCTGGATGGTCTCCTGGGGGCCCTGGTAACTGGCGAGAGTCTCCTCCATCGTCTGGTGGGAGACGACGCCCGAGAGCCCGTCGGAACAGATCAGATAACGGTCGCCGACCCGGACCTCGCGGATCGACAGATCGGGCTCGACGTGGTCGCCACTGCCCAGTGCCCGCATCAGGAGAGCACGCTGCGGGTGGGTGGTGGCCTCCTCCTCGGTGATCCGGCCCTCGTCGACCAGCCGCTGCACCCAGGTGTGGTCCTGGGTGATCTGGGTGAGCACGCCGTCGCGCAGCAGGTACGCGCGGGAGTCGCCGACATGGACGAGACCGAGGCGCTGCCCGGTCCAGAGCAGGGCGGTGAGCGTGGTGCCCATGCCCTCCAGCTGGGGGTCCTCCTCGACCATCATGCGCAGCTGGTCGTTGGCCCGCTGAACGGCCGAGCCGAGCGAAGTGAGGATGTCCGAGCCCGGGACGTCGTCGTCGAGCTGGACGAGCGTGGAGATCACCTCGGAGCTGGCGACCTCGCCGGCCGCCTGTCCGCCCATGCCATCGGCAATGGCGAGGAGGCGCGGACCGGCGTAGCCGGAGTCCTCGTTGCCCTCCCGGATCATGCCCTTGTGCGATCCGGCGGCGAAGCGCAGGGAAAGACTCATGCGCACCTCGCCCGTCGGCTCGGGGTACCGCCGGTCTCGAGCCACACTGCCCACCCTCCGGTCGGGAGCCGGGCCGGGTCCGTTGCTCGGGCCGCCGCGGCTCGCTCGCTCCGCTCGCTCATTGTCGTACTACTTCCGCAGCTCGATGACGGTCTTGCCGATACGGATCGGCGCGCCCAGCGGAACAGGCGTCGGGGTGGTGAGCCGGGTCCGGTCGAGGTACGTGCCGTTGGTGGACCCGAGGTCCTCGACGATCCACTGACCGTCACGGTCGGGGTAGATCCTGGCATGCCTGCTGGACGCGTAGTCGTCGTCCAGCACGATCGTCGAATCGTGGGCCCGTCCCAGCGTGATGGTCTGCCCCTGGAGCGCGACCGTGGTGCCGGTGAGCGATCCCTCGGAGACGACCAGCTTTGTGGGCGCTCCCCGGCGCTGCCGACCGGACTGCTGGCGCTGCTGCGGCGGGGCCGCGGCATTCTGGCGTGCCTGTTGCGGTCGTGCGTCGTTCGTGGTGCGGCGTGAGCCGCGCTGCGTGACGCGCGTTCCGAACAGGTCGCTGCGGATGACCTGGACGGCCACGATCACGAACAGCCACAGAACGGCCAGGAAACCTAGCCGCATGACCGTCAGGGTCAGCTCTGACATTGCCCCCGCTTCACCCTTCGGCTTGCCGGTAAACGATGGTGGTGCTGCCCACGACGATCCGCGAGCCGTCGCGGAGCGTAGCGCGGGTGGTGTGCTGCCCGTCCACCACGATGCCATTGGTGGACCCGAGATCCTGGATCGTCGAGGGCGTCCCAGTCCGGATCTCACAGTGCCGGCGCGATACGCCGGGGTCGTCGATCCGCACGTCGGCGTCGGTGCTGCGCCCCAGCACCAGCGTCGGGCGGGAGATCTGGTGGCGAGTGCCGTTGATCTCGATCCAGCGCCGCACCTGCGCGTTCGGCAGGGGGCTGGGACCGGACGGCGGGTGCCGGTCGGCGCCGGGCGCTCCCGGCCTGCCGGTGCCCGGCGGCGGGGCCGTGGGCATGGGCGGGGCGGAGCTGGGCGGGTAGCCGTAGCCACCGGTGGGCTGCGGGGGCCGCCCCTGGGCCGGGTAGGGGGACTGGCCGGGCTGTCCCTGGTGGTTCGACGCTCCCTGCCGGCCCAAGTCCTGGTGCTGTGAGGAACTCGACGCCAGGGTGCGGCTGCGCACCCGGTACAGGCCGGTGTCGAGATCGTCGGCCTTCTCCAGGTGGACCTTGATGGGGCCCATGAAGGTGTACCGCTGCTGCTTGGCGTAGTCGCGGACCAGCCCGGAGAGTTCGTCGCCCAACTGGCCCGAGTACGGGCTGAGTCGCTCGTAGTCGGGCGTGCTGAGTTCGACGATGAAGTCGTTGGGCACGACGGTCCGCTCGCGGTTCCAGATCGTCGCGTTGTTGTCGCACTCGCGCTGGAGGGCTCCCGCGATCTCCACCGGCTGGACCTCGGACTTGAAGACCTTGGCGAAGGTGCCGTTGACCAGACCCTCGAGACGCTGCTCGAAACGCTTCATGACTCCCATGGGGCACCTCCTCCGTTGTGGTCGGCCCGGTACTGCTTACTGATCGTATCCACGCGTCGGGAAATCGGCTGGTTCCCCTTGTCTGCCCTGTGGATGAGTGTCACCTCTCACACGGATCGTAGAGGCGGCCTCCTGCCAGTGTCCCGCACAAGGGGGGTACTGGGGAGGAGTGGGGGCGGCCGCTCGGCGTTCCCTCTCCCGCCATGCCTTCGGTGAAACAACGGATGTGAATCCACCCTGTCCAGCGTGCTAATCTTCCGGATGTCGCCAGGCGATCGCACCAAACGGTGGGAGAGCCCGGAAACACCACTCATGCGCGAGTGGCGGAACGGCAGACGCGCTGGCTTCAGGTGCCAGTGTCCTTAGGGACGTGGGGGTTCAAATCCCCCCTCGCGCACAAGGGAGAAGCCCCACGGGTCAAACGATCTGTGGGGCTTCTTCGTTCCCGGGTTTCCGTGACTTTTTCGGCGCTTCCGCTGGTTTTGGTTCTTCCGGGGCCTTCCTGTGCTTCATGGCGTTCGCTTTGTTTGCCCGGTTCCGCGGGTTCGCAGGGTTCACAGGGCTAGCTGGGCTCACGGAGCCTGTGGCGTCCACGGCGTTCGCCGTGCTCTTCGTCGCTTTCTGAATGTTTCGGTGCCTTGCGGAGATTTCTGGCTTTACGGGGCTTTCTGGTGGCTTCTGTGTACATGGGGCTACATGTGGTTCTTGGGGTTATAGCGGTTCTTGGGGATGCATGCGTCCATGAGGCTTGTGGGGGTTCGTTCGTCGGGTGACGACTTTCGTCGTGGGCGGGTGCGACGAAAGTTGGGCGTCATACACATACAGGACTGTCTAGGGTGCGGAGCGTGTACGCGATATCGAAGCTCCGGGCCGGGTGGCGATGGTGGGCCGCGCCCGAGCTGTGGTCCCGGCGCAGGACGGCCGGCGAAGCGGTGCTGGCTATGGTGCTGGGACTGCTCGCGGCCGGTACGGAAGAACTGCTGCGCAGCGGGAACCTGCGCCTGTGGGCGGTGTCGGCCGCGGTCGTGGTGCTGTCTCTGATGAGGCGCCGACTGCCCGTGACGGTGCTGGTGGTGACGTCTGCCCTGGCTGGTCTGTCCGGTGGCTTCGCGCTGCTGCTGATGGTCGTGGCGTGGAGTTCCGGGCGCAGGATCGCGGGGGCCGGGCTGGCCCTGGGCGCCTTCACCGCCTCGTACGCGCTCTATGCGGGGCTGACCGTGGCGGTGAGCTGGTCGGGGACGTGGCCGCTGACCCAGGTGCTGTTCACCACCCTCTACTTCCTGGCGACGACGCTCGTGCCTGGTCTCGCCAGCCGGTACTGGACGCAGCGCCGGACCCTGCTGCACGCCTTGCAGGAGCGTAACGCGCAGCTCATCCGAGAACGGGCCATGATCGTGGGACAGGCACGGCTCATGGAGCGCCAGCGGATCGCCCAGGACATGCACGACAGCCTCGGTCACCGGCTGGCGCTCATCTCTGTCCATACGGGGGCGCTGGAGGTCGACCGTGAGCTGACGGCACGGCAGCGGGAAGTGGTCGGGGTGCTGCGAGATGCCTCGGTGCACGCGATGCATGAGCTGCGTGAGGTCGTCGGCATTCTGCGGGACGGTGTCGAGGGACCGGTGCAGGGCGGCGAAGGCGGGCAGTCGACGGCACGGGGGACCGCAGGCATCGAGGAGCTCACGGCGGCGGCGCGGGCTGCCGGGAGCGCTGTGGAGCTTCGTCGCACAGGGAGGATCCGGGCACTTGCCGCGGCCTCGGACCATGCGGCGTACCGCATCGTCCAGGAAGCGCTGACGAATGCGTACAAGCATGCGCCGGGTGCGGAGATCGCGGTCGAGTTGCGCTACGAGCCGGATTCTTTCGTCGTCGAGATCGTCAATGGTCCACAGGGGCATGCGCGGCCCGCGGGTGAAGTCGTCAGTGGCGGGCAGGGGCTGCCCGGTCTGCATGAGCGGGCCCGGCTGGTCGGCGGCATGGTGCACACCGGCCAGACCCAGGACGGCGGCTTCCGGGTGGCCGGGGTTCTTCCGTACGGCGCCGAGGGCGCGGGCGGCGGGTTGGCGGGTGCGCCGATGGTTGATGCGGAGGACGACTTTCGGCAGCAGTCCCGGATGGTTCTGCGGGGAAATGGTGGTCCGGTCATGGACTGGACGGTTTCCGAGCGGGAGTTGGCGATGAGCGGTGGCAGAAGAGGTACGGGCAGCGGGGTCGCGCTGGGCTGCGGGATAGGAGCGGGAGCCCTGGTGCTGTTGGTACTGGCCTGTGGCTTCGGTCTGTACTTCTTGGTGGTGGAGGCGAACAAGGGGATGATCGATCCGAGTCAGTACCGGTCGATTGAGATCGGCACTGCGGAGGACGAAGTTCGGGAGAAACTGCCTGCCGGGGATACATTCATGACGGACGGAATCGACGATGAGGGGCCAGAGAAGCCCGCCGGGGCGAGGTGTCTGGTCCTGATGTCTTCCGAGATCGGCGACAGTTTCGACACCGAGCCGGTGTTCCGGTTCTGCTTCCGGGACGGCAAGCTGATCGAGAAGAAGTCCTATGAGGTCGCCAGTAGATGAGGCGCCTGGGACGAGCGCGGGGGTGTGAGTGATGGGTCAGCTGATCAGGGTTGTCATCGCTGACGACGAGCCTCTCATTCGTGCCGGGATACGAATGATCCTCACCTCGGACCGTTCCATCGAGGTTGTCGCCGAGGCGGCGAACGGGCGGGAGGCCATCGAGCTGGTCCGTGCCCATGGCGCGGATGTGGTGCTGCTCGACATTCAGATGCCGGTGATGGATGGGCTTACGGCGTTGGCAGAACTGCGAACGGCGGCTCCGGCGGCACGGGTGATCGTGCTCACGACGTTCGGGGAGCGGGAGAACGTCCTGCGGGCGCTGGAACAGGGGGGCGCTGGCTTCCTGCTCAAGGACACCGCCCCGGCCGAACTGATCCAGGCCGTGCGGGCGGCGGCGGCCGGGGACGCGTATCTCTCCCCCGGCGCCACCCGGCACGTGGTGGATCAGCTCACTCTGGGACGGGCTGCGGTCCGGGGCGAAGAGGCGCGCCAGAGGGTCGCGGCCCTCACCGGGCGGGAGCGCGAGGTCCTCGGACTGCTCGGGGAGGGGCTGTCCAACGCGGACGCGGGCCGACGCCTGCATATGAGTGAGGCGACCGTGAAGACGTATGTGAGTCGGATCCTGGCGAAGCTGGGATGCGAGAACCGGGTGCAGGCCGCGTTGCTGGCGAGGGACGCCGGGCTGTAGGCGGGGAACGCGGGGCTGCGAGTGAGGGACGCCGGGCCGTGGACGGGCCGTCCGGCGCGATACGTGGTGGTGGCGGCGAACCCGTCCGATCCATGGTGAACTCGGTCGAGCCCCAGGGTCGTGTTTCACGTGAAACACCCCATTGGGGGTGTTCTCGCGGTTGGGGTGGTCTCACACGTACGAGTCCCGGAACCGAGTCCCGGAACTGTGGATCCCGATGCGTCCTGCGTTGTCGCCGCAGGTCGACCGGGATGGCAGCGGCTACCGCGGTTCGACCGGTGTGGCGGCGTTCGCGCAGTTCGCGGAGTTGTAGCGCAGCAGGTACTCCGCGAACTTCGCGGGATCGTCCTCCGTCCAGCCCGCGAGGCGGTCCTGGTAGGCGGCGCGTCGGCTGGCCTGCGTCGAGGCGAGTGTGCGGGTTCCGGCCTCCGTGGGGTCCGCTGTTCGGCCTGGTGGATCAGGGGCTCGGCGGACTGTGGGCGACGGCCTGGCTCTACTCCGCGGGCATCCTGCTGATCGGCGTGGGGATGCACACCTTCCTCGAGCGGTGGACGACGCCCGGCGCGATGGTGCTCTTCGTGATGCTCAACCTCACCAGCGCCGGCGGCATCTTCCGGCTCGAGATGCAGCCCGGTTCTTCGGCTCGCCGCACTCCTTCTGGAACGAGGCGGGCTTCGTCGAGGGCGTACGGAGCCACGTGTACCTCGGCGGGCACGCGCTCGGACGGCATGTCCTGGTGTTCGCGCTCTGGTTCGCCGTGGGCCTGGTGATGATGTGGCCGACCGGTCTGGCCGAGTCCGGGCGCCGGAAGGCAGCCTCGGGGACGGCCCCGGCGGGAACGGCTCCGGCCGGCACCGTCGCCGTATTCGTCGGCACCGTCGCCGGATTCGTCGAGGCCGAAGGGCGCGTGGGCGGGGGCGGCATGTCAGGACCGGCGCCACGGCCGGGGCGAACGAGGGCGAGCGGCTGGAGGAGGAACTGAAGGAAGCCGTCGACGTCTGACCGGGCCGAGCCCGACCGGGTCGGCCCCGACCGGGTCGGGGCCGACCGAGCCATGTCCGACTGCGTCGCGTCCGACCCGGAGTGCTGGAGAGTCCACAGGCCGACAGGTGGTTTCCACAGGGTTGTCCACAGGGGGAGACGGATTTCGGCCGACAGCGGTAGCGTCGTCGCGGTTGATCTGCGACAAGGCACCGGGCCGGTGCGCAGGACAGAGTCGGGGGAGGCTGCGCGCCATGCGTGAAATCGAAGTGACAGCTCTGGAGCGAAGGACGGAGCCGGGGCGGGGGACGGCGCCTGATCGGGCCGCGGTGGCGGACCGGGCGTCGATGCCGGAGCAGTGGGCTGCGACAGGGGAGCAGCGCATCCCGGTCGTGCCCGGATTCGCACCGCGGGGGTATGTGGCGGCCAAGGGTTCCGGCAAGGCGCCGCGGTCGCTCAAGGCGGCGGGCAAGGCGCTGCGGGAGCGGGTGCCCAGGGCCTCGCATTCCTCCTTGGTCCTTCCGCCCGGGCGGCCCGATGCCGTGCAGGCGGTCGAGCGGTCGAGCCTGGGCAGGGTGCCCGCCCTCGCGCCGATACGGGTCGGACGGATGGCGGCCACGCCGTTCGCCTTTCTGCGCGGCTCGGCCGGGCTGATGGCGCATGACCTGGTGGGCACGCCGGTCAGCCGGGTGGGCGCCCAGCTCTGCGGCGATGCCCACGCGGCCAATTTCGGGTTGTACGGGGATGCGCGCGGCAGCCTCGTCATCGACCTGAACGATTTCGACGAGACCGTGTTCGGTCCCTGGGAATGGGACCTCAAGCGCCTCGCCACCTCCCTGGTGCTGGCCGGGAGGGAGGCCGGTGCGGACGAGGACACCTGCCGTCGGGGCGCGTACGACACGGTGGGTGCGTACCGGCGGACCATGCGGTTGCTGGCCGGGCTGCCCGCGCTCGACGCCTGGAACGCCATCGCGGACGAGGAACTGGTCTCGCACACGGACGCGCGGGATCTGCTCGGCACACTGGAACGCGTCTCGGAGAAGGCCCGCAGCAACACCAGTGCCCGTTTCGCCGCCAGGTCCACCGAGGACTCCGGTGACGGGGGGCGCCGCTTCGTCGACGCCCCTCCCGTGCTGCGGCGGGTGCCGGACGAGGAGGCCGCGGCGGTGGCGGCGGGGCTCGGTGACTATCTGGGCACGATCTCCGAGGACATGGTGCCCCTCCTCGGCAGGTACGCGATACACGACGTGGCGTTCCGGGTGGTCGGCACGGGGAGCGTCGGCACCCGGTCGTACGTGGTGCTTCTGCTCGACCACCGGGGCGAACCCCTGGTGCTCCAGGTGAAGGAGGCGCGGCTCTCCGCGCTCGCGCCGTATCTGCCGGCCGTCGGGTTCGACGTTCCGGAGGCGGCGCACGAGGGGCGCCGGGTGGTGCTCGGGCAGAGGCGGATGCAGGTCGTGAGCGACATCCTGCTGGGTTGGGCGACCGTGGACGGACGTCCGTACCAGGTGCGGCAGTTCAGGAACCGCAAGGGCAGTGTGGACCCGGCGGCCCTGGCAGCCGACCAGGTGGACGACTACGGCCGGATGACCGGGGCATTGCTGGCGCGTGCACATGCGCACAGCGCCGACCCGAGACTGATCGCCGGGTACTGCGGCAAGAACGACGAACTGGACGAGGCGGTGGCGGCGTTCGCTGTGACGTACGCGAACCGTACGGAGGCGGACCACGCGGAGTTGCTGCGGGCCATAGCGGCGGGGCGGATAGCCGCCGAGCCGGGCGTGTAGGTGCGTGCAGGGGGGCGCTCCGCCACCATGCGTCCTCGGGACGGTGGTCGTGGCCATACGCTGGACGGGTGACGCACGAAGCCGCCGGGGTGCCGACCACCCGGAACGACGATGACCGGCAGGACAACGACCAGCAGTACGAGCCGCATGCGCGGCCCGAGCCGGCCGAGCGGTCCGGGCAGCCCGAGCAGGACGGTCGGTCGGCCGGTGGTGGTCCGGGGACCGATACCGCCGCCGGGAGCGGTGGAGCCACGGACGGGAAGGCCGAGGAGGCGCGGCCCGAGGCGCGGCTGGCCAGGGCCGTGCGGGTGGCGGAGCAGGCTCTGATCGAGTTCGAGATCGCGGTGGAGACCTTCCGGGTGGAGGTTGAGAACTTCTCCCGGTTGCACCACCAGAAGCTCGGCCCGATGTACGCGAGCCTCGACGAGCTCGACGCGCGGATCGCGGAGGCCCGGGCCGCCAGAACGGGGGACCCCGAGGATCTGCGCAAGGCGCGTGAGGCCCGGGCGGCCGTGATGCCGATGCCGGGTGTCGACGAGCTGTTCCACGACTGGATCGACTCCGACGGGCTGTCCCCCGAGGCGGCGGCGATGCTGACCGAGCAGCCGGTACGGCCGCCGAAGCGGGTCCGGCCGAGCGACGAGGCGCGCAAGCGCTACCGCGAGCTGGCACGCAAGGCCCACCCGGACCTGGCGCAGGACGAGAGGGAGCGGGCGCGCCGGGAGGAGTTCATCACCCGGGTCAACGCCGCTTACGGACGCGGTGACGAGGCGTTGTTGGAGGAGCTGGCGCAGGAGTGGGCGGCGGGTCCGGTGGTGCCGGAGGTGGAGCTGAGCGAGAGCGAGGAGCTCTACGCCCGGCTGAACTGGCTGACCCAGCGCAAGGAACTCCTGACGGTTCTGGCGCGGGAGCTCGAGGAGAGCGCGATCGGCGCCATGCTGCGGATGGCGCCCGACGACCCGGACCGGTTGCTCGACGAGATCGCCGACCAGCTGCTGGCCGAGGTGGCCCGGCGCGAGGAGGAGCTGGCGGGACTGGTGCAGTAGCGTTCCTGGTGACTCAGGAGCGTACGCACGAGAGAAGGCACACCCCATGAATTTCGCCCCGCTGCCCTCGGTGGATGCCGCGGCGGTCCCGTCGGACGGCTTCGTGCTGGACGTCCGGGAGGACGACGAATGGGCGGCCGGGCACGTCGAAGCTGCCCTGCACATTCCGATGAGTGACTTCGTGGAGCGTTTCGGTGAGCTGACCGAGGCCGTCGAGGACGGTCGGCGGGTGCATGTGATGTGCCGGGTCGGCGGTCGGTCCGCCCAGGTGACCCAGTACCTGGTGGGACAGGGCATCGATGCCGTGAACGTGGACGGCGGCATGCTCGCCTGGGACGGTGCCGGGCGCCCCATGGTCACCGACAATGGCAACGCGGCCGTCGTGCTCTGAAGCGGTCCTGAGGTGCCCTGAGGCGGCCCTGAGGCGTTCCGAGGGAGCCCCGGCCTCCGTTTCCGGGGCAGAGGGGTGTGCACAGCCCTTCCGGGGCCGGTTCCCAGGATCACCAGGACGCCTGGGCCTCCGGAGCGGTTCGGTCCCGTCGCCGTGCGGGCCTCGTGCGGTTCGGGCCCGCTGTGGTTCGATTCCTGGTACGGCACGGGCGCCGATGTCGTTCGGTGCGGCGTCGGTGCCTTTCTCGGCGCCTCCGCGCCGGGTGAGGCGCTGGTCGGGTCAGCCGAGCAGGTGCGCGGCCAGCAGGTCGCCGAGTGCTTCCTCGTGTGCGGCAGCCGGACCGAGGGAGAGCTCCACCTGCTTCGCCCAGGCATGGAAGCGGTGCAGGGAGTAGTCGGTGTCCGTACCGAAGCCGCCGTGCACATGCTGTGCCGTTTGCACGACCCGGCGGACTCCCTCCGAGGCCCAGATCTTCGCCACGGCGATGTCGCCCTCGACCGGCAGGGCGCCGTCGGCCCCGGTGGACAGGCGCCAGGCCGCCTGCCAGAGCGTGACCTCCATGGCTCGAAGGTCGATGTAACGGTCCGCGGCCTGCACGGCGACGGACTGGAAGGTCGCGATCGGATGACCGAACTGCTCGCGCCTGCCCGCGTATTCGCTCGTCATGCCGAGCACGGCCTCGCCCAGCCCCAGCGCGAGCGCGCACGTCTCGGTGGTGAGCAGGGCGCGCAGCCATTCCCAGGCCCCGGCGGTGTCGATCAGCGCCTCGCCACCGACACGTACCGCGTCCAGCCGGATCTCGGCGAACGGTTCACCGCTGGTGGAGAACTGCTCGGCCAGGGTGACGCCTTCCTGCGAGGGGCGGACCAAGGCGATGACCGTCCGGCCCTCCTCCGTACGGGCGGGCACCGCGATCCGGTCCGCGGACGCCGCCCACGGCACTCCCGTCTGCACCCCGTCCAGCACCCGAACGGTGTCGTCCCCCCTGTGGCCGGACGCATCACGGCGATCACCGTCGGGAGCACCGCCCGGGGTGTCACCGGCGCCTCGTCCCGCGACATCGCGAGGGACGGCCCGAGCGGTGACGGCGAGTTCCGCCGGGTCGTGGCCGGAGCGGCCGTTGGCCCCGACGGTCAGGACCAGTTCCCCTCGGCCGACCCGGGGCAGAAGGCCGGCGGCCGACGCCGGGTCGCCGTAGCGCTGGAGCGCCATCGCGACGGCGTACGTCTCCAGCAGCGGTACCCGAGCGAGCACCCTGGCGGATTCCCGCAGCACCAGGCAGAGGGCGACGAGGTCGAGACCCGCCCCGCCGTGTTCCGGTGTCAGGGGCAGACTCAGCAGGTCGCTCGCGGCGAGCCGGGCCCACAGACTCCGGTCGATGTCGTCGGCCACGGCGCCCGGCACGCGAGCGGGGCTGGGAACGCCGTCGGGTGTGACACCCGAGAAGACCGCTTTCGCCGCCTCCGCGGCCGCTCGCTGTTCCTCGGTGAAGGTGAAGTCCATCGTCCCTGCCTCCCGCGAACCGCCGCTCCCGATCCCATGTCTGACGGTCCGTCAAGATAGAACAAGTTCTACGAGAAGGGAACCAGGAGACCATGCGAGTGCGCGCGGCGGACGGCGGGATGGCGGAGTGAGGTGAGGCGGCGCGGGGTGGGCGGTGCGGGTACGCTCAGCGGTCGAAGTCCAGCTCCACCTCCGGTGTCGCCGGATGCGACTGGCACGCCAGCACGTATCCCGCGTCCGTCTCCTCGGGTTCCAGCGCGAAGTTGCGGTCCATCCGGACCTCGCCCGAGACCAGGAACGCCCGGCAGGTCCCGCACACACCGCCCTTGCAGGCGTACGGCGCGTCGGAGCGGCTGCGCAGGACCGTCTCCAGCAACGACTCGCCCTCCTGAACGGGCCAGGTGCCGGACCGGCCGTCCAGGGTCGCCGTGAGCCTGCTGTGGGCAGGTGCTGCGGGCCGGGGCCGGGTGGCCGACTCCGGGGCGTCGTCCACATGGAAGATCTCCTGGTGGATGCGCGTCCGGTCGACACCAAGGTCGTGCAGCGCGCCTTCCGCCGCCTGCACCAGGCCGAAGGGTCCGCACAGATACCAGCCGTCCGTCTCCGCCACCGGGAGCAGCGCGGGCAGCAGTCGGCCGAGCCGGTCCCGGTCCAGTCGGCCAGAGGGCAGACCCGCCTGCTGTTCCTCCCGGGAGAGCGCCGTGACCAGCTGGAATCTGTCCGGGTAACGGTCCTTCAGGTCGGCGACCTCGTCCAGGAACATCGTCGATCCGGCTGTCCGGTCGCTCCGGATCAGGCAGAAGACGGCGTCGGGCTCCCGCTCCAGCAGCGTCGCCGCGATGGACAGCACCGGTGTGATCCCGCTGCCTCCGACGATCGCCGCGAAGCGCCCGGGGCGCGGGACGAGCACGAATCGGCCCATCGGGGGCATCGCCTCGACCATGTCGCCCACGGAGAGTTCCTTCAGCGCGTAGGTGGAGAACGCGCCGCCGTCGACGAGCCGGATCCCCACGCGCAGCACCGGGTCGGCCGGTTCCCCGGCGGCCGGGGAACAGATCGAGTACGAGCGGCGGATCTCCTCGCCGTCGACGGTGTAGCGCACGTTGAGGTGCTGACCGGGCTTGTGGCGGAAGGTGTCGCGCAGCTCGGGCGGCACGGCGAGGGTGACGGCCACCGAATCGTCCGTGAGCCGTTCGATCGCGTGGACCCGGAGCGGATGGAACATCTACAACTCCTTGAAGTGGTCGAACGGTTCGTGACACGCCACACACCGGCGCAGCGCCTTGCACGCGGTGGAGGAGAACCGGCTCAGCAACTCCGTTTCGGTCGAGCCGCAGTGCGGGCAGCGCACCGAGAGCGCGAGTGGTACCGGGCCGGCGCCGGGGGCCGCGGACGAGGCGTCGTGCGGGCGCGGGGGCGCGATGCCGGACTCGGCGAGCTTGCGCCGTCCTTCCGCGCTGATGTCGTCCGTGGACCATGCCGGGGAGAGGACGGTGACCACGGAGACCTCCGCTATGCCGTGGTCGTTCAGCACTCGCTCGATGTCGGCGGACATGGCCTCGATCGCCGGGCATCCGGTATACGTCGGGGTGAGACGCACGGTGACCCGTCCGGGTGCGAGCACCTCCACGCCCCGCAGTACTCCCAGTTCGTCGAGGGTCAGCATGGGCATCTCGGGATCGGGCACGGAGCCCGCCAGCCGGTGCAGTTCCGCTTCGAGAAGGGTCTCGGTCACCATGTCGCCCCCGGATGGCTGCGATGCAGATGCTGCATCTCGGCGAGCATCCGGCCGAAGGGTTCGGTATGGATGCCCTGGCGTCCCGCACCCGCCGTCCATGCTGTGGACCGCGGGCCGTCCGGCACGGTCAGCGCGGCCCGTTCCAGCACGTCCGTGACGGATTTCGACCAACTGTCCTGCAGCGAGGGCCAGTCGACCTCCACTCCCTCGACGGGCTGGAACAGCTCACCGGTGAACCGCCAGAGTGCGTCCACGGCGCGCTGCATCCGCTCATGGCTCTCGTCCGTGCCGTCGCCGAGCCGCACGGTCCAGTGCTCCGCGTGGTCCAGGTGGTACGCGACTTCCTTGACCGCCTTCGCGGCCAGGTCGGCGAAGGGACCGCCGCTCGCCGCCAGTCGCTCGTACAGCAGGTGCTGGTAGGCGGAGAAGTAGAGCTGCCGGGCGATGGTGTGGGCGAAGTCGCCGTTCGGTTGCTCGACCAACTGGACGTTGCGGAACGCGCGTTCCTCGCGCAGATACGCCAGCTCGTCCTCGTCGCCCGCGAGGGAGAGCAGCACACGGGCCTGTCCCAGCAGGTCCAGGGCGATGTTGGCCAGCGCCACCTCCTCCTCCAGGACAGGGGCGTGACCGGCCCACTCCCCCAGCCGGTGCGAGAGCACCAGCGCGTCGTCGCCCAGGGCGAGTGCCGCGGTCACAGGTGCTTCACCCCTTCGGGGATGTCGTAGAACGTCGGGTGCCGGTACGGCTTGTCGGCGGCCGGTTCGAAGAACGAGTCCTTCTCGTCCGGCGACGACGCCGTCACCTGGGCGGACGGGACGACCCAGATGGAGACGCCCTCGGAGCGGCGGGTGTACAGATCGCGTGCGTTGCGCAGGGCCATCTCCGCGTCCGGGGCGTGCAGGCTGCCCGCGTGGGTGTGGGACAGTCCGCGGCGCGAGCGCACGAACACCTCCCACAGCGGCCATTCGGTCGAGCTGCTCATGCCGTCGCCTCCCCGTTGCGTACCGGTGTGTGCTTCGCGGCGTACGCCGCCGCCGCGTCCCTGACCCAGGTGCCTTCCTCGTGCGCCCGGCGGCGCTGGCCGAGGCGTTCTTCGTTGCACGGACCGTTGCCCTTGAGGACCTCCTGGAACTCCGCCCAGTCGATCGCTCCGAAGTCGTGGTGCCCACGCTGCTCGTTCCATCGAAGGTCCGGATCCGGGAGGGTGAGTCCCAGGGCCTCGGCCTGCGGGACGCATATGTCCACGAAGCGCTGCCGCAGCTCGTCGTTGGAATGCCGCTTGATCTTCCAGGCCATCGATCGTGCCGAGTGGGCGGATGCGTCGTCCGGCGGACCGAACATCATCAGGGACGGCCACCACCAGCGGTTCACCGCGTCCTGCGCCATCTCTTGCTGGGCCGGGGTGCCGCGGCTGAGGGCGAGCAGCAGCTCGTATCCCTGGCGCTGGTGGAACGACTCCTCCTTGCAGATGCGGACCATCGCCCGGGCATAGGGGCCGTAGGAGCAGCGGCAGAGCGGTACCTGGTTGGTGATCGCGGCGCCGTCCACCAGCCAGCCGATCGCTCCGACGTCCGCCCAGGTCAGCGTGGGGTAGTTGAAGATCGACGAATACCGTTGGCGGCCCGCGTGAAGCTTGTCCAGCAGCTCCTCGCGGCCGACGCCGAGCGTCTCGGTGGCGCTGTACAGATAGAGCCCGTGTCCTGCCTCGTCCTGCACCTTGGCCATCAGGATCGCCTTGCGGCGCAGCGAGGGCGCTCGTGAGATCCAGTTGGCCTCCGGCTGCATGCCGATGATCTCGGAATGGGCGTGCTGGGCCATCTGCCTGATCAACGAGGCGCGGTAGGCGTCCGGCATCCAGTCGCGGGGCTCGATGCGTTCGTCCGCCGCCACCGCGGCGTCGAAGGCTGCTTCGAGCGCCTCGTCCGTGCCGCAGGCCCCCTCGGGCCCGCCTGCCCCCGTCTTCGTCGTCTGGCCCGCAGTCACTGCCGTCATCCCGGACTCCCTACCGACCGACCGATCGTTCGGTTCGTTGTCTACAATGGTGAGTCGGCGGCCCGTAGGGTGTCAACCCTGTGGACAACTCACCGGGATCGACGGGGATCGGGGCGGGATGGATTCGTACGACGAAACGGACGGCGAGAGCGGAAACGGAGGTGCCGAGCCGGGGCGGCAGCGGCGCGGAGCGCGGCAGGGCGAGGACGCGCCGACCGGCGCCGCCCCGGGGCCGGGACGTGCCTCCCCGGGCGGCGTGGCCGCGCTCTCGCTGCCGTACCAGGCCGTTGCGGCGATCGCGCTGTCGGTCATCGGACTTCTCGCCTGCGGCCACCTGGCCATGGTCTTCCTGCACGTCGCGCCGTCCAACACGCTGACCAAGCAGCACGGCGAAGCGGTCGACGACTGGATCTACCCGGAGTTCGAGCAGAACTGGAAACTGTTCGCCCCCAACCCGCTCCAGCAGAACGTGGCCGTGCACGTACGGGCCGAGGTGGCGGGGGACGACGGCCGGCGCACCACCGCCTGGATGAGCCTGACCGGTGAGGACACCGAGGCGATACGCGGAAACGTCATACCGAGCCACATCCACCAGAACGAGCTGCGACGCGCCTGGGACTTCTACATCAACTCCCACGACAACGAGAACCGGGCGAACGGCGTGCGCGGCGAACTGTCCGAGCGCTACATACGCCGCATCGCGATGCGGCGCCTCACCGGACACGACTACGGCGGCACCATTGAGCGCATCCAGCTCCGTTCCGAGGTCCGGTCCGTCGGGGCGCCCGCCTGGAGCAACGAGAAGATCAGCCCCAAGCCGTCCTATCGGGTGCTGCCGTGGTGGACCGTGACCTCCGCCGATCTTCCCGAAGACGCTGAGGAAGCCGGGAACGCGATGAGTGCCGGGAACGCCGAGGGGGCCGACAAGTGAGTACGCTCTCCCTCGATCGCAAGCTCGCCCGCGCCGTCCAGCGCGTCACCTCCACGGCCCTCGGCCCGTACCAGAGCGCCGTCATCCGGATCGGTTTCTCCGCCACCTATCTGCTGTTCCTGCTGCGCGAGATACCGAACCGCCATGAGATGTACGGCCCCGATGCTCCGTGGCACTGGGACATGGCGCGGGAGCTCATATCGGGCAACCAGGCGTTCACCACGCTCATGTGGTCGGACAGCACGGTCTGGTTCGAGATCGTGTACGCGGTCGCTCTGCTCTCGGCCGCGCTGCTGATGGTCGGATGGCGCACCCGCGCCGCGTCGGTCCTCTTCATGGTCGGTGTGCTCTCCCTGCAGAACCGCAGCATCTTCATGGGCGACGGCGGTGACAACGTCATCCATCTGATGGCCATCTACCTCGTACTGACGCGCTGCGGGCAGGTCTGGTCGCTGGACGCGCGACGCGCGGCCCGTACGGCGCGTGCCGCCGGTCTCACGGCCCTTCCGCCTCCGGTGGGCGACGAGGCGCCGGGGCAGGCGGACGCGCCCGCGGAGGCGAACGCCGACGAGCCGGCGCGGCCCGTGCGGCGGGATGCGGTCGGCCCGGTTCTCTGGGCAGCACTGGGCCTGGTCCTGATCGCGGCCACGCTGACCGACGGCCTCGGGGGCACCTGGTGGTTCCCGGCTCTTCTCTGGATCCTCTGGGTGAGCCAGGGGCTCTGGTGGATCGTGAACCGGCGCGCCCCGCACAGCGAGATGCGCACCCTGCTCGACGTCGTCGCCAACCTCGCCCACAACGCCGCCCTCGTCGTGATCATGGCCGAGGTCTGTGTGATCTACGCGACGGCCGGCTGGTACAAGGTCCAGGGCTCGAGGTGGCAGGACGGTACGGCGCTGTACTACCCGCTGAAGCTCGACTACTTCGCGCCGTGGCCGGCGCTGTCGGACATCCTCGCGTCCAGCGGTGTGATCGTGATGCTGGTGAGCTACGGCACGGTGATCGTGCAGGTCGCTTTCCCGTTCACCCTGTTCAACCGGAAGGTCAAGAACGTCCTGCTCGCCGTCATGATCTGTGAGCACGTCGGCATCGCCCTGCTGCTCGGGCTGCCCTTCTTCTCCATGGCGATGATCGCCGCCGACTCCGTGTTCCTGCCGACCGTCTTCCTGGTGTGGCTCGGCGACCGGATGACCCACGGGCGGAGGCTGCTGTTCGGGCGGAAGGTGAAGGTGCCCGGTCAGCGGCGTTCCACCGATGCCGAGGAGGCCCCGCAGCAAGTCGGCAGCGAGGGTCATACGCTCGTCGGGTGAGTAGCGAGAACGGCAGCAGAACCGGCGGTATCGGCCGCACCAGCAGCATCGGCGGGAATCTGCCGACCGATGAGCTGCCAGGACCCGTGGCGTCCGGTGCGCCCGGACCGGCGGCGGAGCCCGTGCAGTACGACGACGGGTTCGGGCCGCAGGTCGGGGTGGGCCCGCATCCCCTGCCCTGGCCCGTGGACGAGCGGTACGACCCCGAACTGCTCGCCCACGGGGACCGGCGCAACGTCGGCGACGCTTATCGCTACTGGACGCGGGAGGCGATCGTCGCCGACCTGGACCTGCGGCGGCACGACTTCCACGTGGCGGTCGAGAACTGGGGCCACGACTTCAACATCGGCTCCGTGGTGCGGACCGCGAACGCGTTCCTCGCCAAGGAGGTGCACATCGTGGGGCGACGGCGCTGGAACCGGCGCGGTGCGATGGTCACCGACCGGTACCAGCACGTGCGGCACCACCCCGACACGGAGTCGCTGACCACGTGGGCGGCCGCGGAAGGCCTGCCGATCATCGGCATCGACAACCTTCCGGGCTCGGTTCCGCTGGAACGCACCGAGCTGCCGCGTCGATGCGTGCTGCTCTTCGGACAGGAAGGGCCCGGGCTGACCGAGGAAGCCCGCGAGCACGCGGCGATGGTGTGCTCCATCGCCCAGTTCGGGTCGACACGGTCGATCAACGCGGGCGCCGCCGCCGCGATCGCCATGCATGCGTGGGTGCAGCGGTACGCGGAGATTCCGGAGCCGGGGCAGTAGCCGGGGCAGCAACAGGGCAAGCGCCGCCTCAGGACTCCTGGCGCGGGCGGGAACATCCGGCGAGGCCAGGTCGCGGATGTGGGCGCGGATGCGGACACGGACGCGGGTACGGTGCCGTTGCTGGTTTCCCGGCTCTCGGCTCCCGGACCCGACCTCGGCCCATGACCCTGCCCCTGACCGTGACCCGAGGCCCGGCCCTTCGCCCCCGGCCGGCTCCTCGTCGCCCGGCCCGGTGTCACGCCTGGCGACGGACTTCCACCATACGGAAGCGGTTGGCCACGAAGGCCCCGTCGCACAGAGCCGCGTTCGCTGCCGGGTTGCCGCCCGAGCCGTGGAAGTCGGAGAACGCCGCGGTCTGGTTGACGTAGACGCCACCCGTGAGGTTCAGCGACAGTTGGGCCGACTCGTCCAGGCAGACGTCCTCGACGGCGCGCTCCACGTCCGGTGAGGTGGTGTACGCACCGACGGTCATCGCGCCCTTGTCGCGGATCGTACGGCGGAGCAGTTCCACGGCGTCGGCCGCCGAGTCGACAGCGACGGCGAAGGAGACCGGTCCGAAGCACTCCGACATGTAGTGCTCCGCGTCGTCCGGCTTGTTGCCATCCAGCTTGACGATCACGGGCGTGCGGACCACGGCGTCGGGGAATTCCGGGTTGACCACAGCGCGGGAGGGCAGGGCGACCTCGCCCAGCCCCGCGGCCGCCTCCAGCCGGGCCTTCACATCGGGGTTGACGAGGGCGCCGAGCAGGGCGCCCGCCCGCGCGTCGTCTCCCAGCAGGCCGTCGACCGCGGTGCCGATGTCGGCGACGACCTCGTCGTACGTCTTGTCGCCGGCGTCGGTCGAGATGCCGTCGCGGGGAATCAGCAGGTTCTGCGGGGTGGTGCACATCTGGCCGCTGTACAGCGAGAGGGAGAAGGCCAGATTGGAGAGCATGCCCCGGTAGTCGTCGGTGGAGTCGAGGACGATCGTGTTGACCCCGGCCTTCTCCGTGTACACCTGCGCCTGGCGGGCGTTGGCCTCCAGCCAGTCGCCGAAGGCGGTGGACCCGGTGTAGTCGATGATCTTGATCTCGGGGCGTACGGCGAGGGTCTTCGCGATGCCTTCGCCGGGCCGCTCGGCGGCCAGGGCGACCAGGTTGGCGTCGAAGCCCGCCTCGACGAGCACCTCGCGGGCCAGCCGGACCGTGAGCGCGAGCGGGAGCACGGCGCGCGGATGAGGCTTGACCAGGACGGGGTTGCCGGTGGCCAGCGAGGCGAACAGGCCCGGGTAGCCGTTCCACGTGGGGAACGTGTTGCACCCGATCAGCAGCGAGATGCCGCGGGGAGCCGCGGTGAACGACTTGTGCAGCCGGAGCGGATCGCGCTTGCCCTGCGGCTTGGACCAGTCGGCGCTCCCCGGCGTGCGCACCTGCTCCGCGTACGCGTACGCCACGGCCTCCAGCCCGCGGTCCTGGGCGTGCGGGCCGCCCGCCTGGAGCGCCATCATGAACGCCTGGCCGCTGGTGTGCATAACGGCGTGGGCGAACTCGTGGGTCCTGGCGCTGATCCGCGAGAGGATCTCCAGACAGACCAGGGCCCTGGTCTCGGGGCCCGCCGCCCGCCACGCGGCCATGCCGGCACGCATCGCCGGGAGCAGCACGTCCAGGTCGGCGTGCGGATACTCGACGCCCAGCTCCGGTCCGTACGGAGACACCTCTCCGCCCGTCCAGCCGTCGGTGCCGGGCTGGCCGAGGTCGAGGCGGGTGTGCAGCACGGCGTCGAACGCGGCCTTGCCCTCGGCGGCGCCCAGGCTGCCTGGGGCTCCGCCCTCGCCGTACGCCTTCGGGTGTTCGGGGTGCGGGGACCAGTACGCGCGGGTACGGATCGCGTCGAGGGCCTGGTCGAGCGTGGGGCGGTGCTTCTCGGAAAGCAGATGCGGGGTGAGCTCGGCGGCCATGACGGACCAACTCCTCATCGAGCTGGGCAGGAACGGGTGGACAGAGTTAGAGTAACCGAACGATCGGTCGGGACAAGGGGGCCCGCCAAACCTGTGGACAACTCGTAGGGGAGGATCGCGGACATGACCACGGCCAAGCGGGACACGTACACCCCGGAGACCCTGCTCACCGTCGCCGTCCGCGTCTTCAACGAGCGCGGCTACGACGGCACGTCGATGGAGCACCTCTCCAAGGCGGCGGGCATCTCCAAGTCCTCCATCTATCACCATGTCACCGGCAAGGAGGACCTGCTCCACCGTGCGGTGAGCCGGGCGTTGGACGGGCTCTTCGGGATTCTCGACGAACCCGGTGCCACACACGGGCGGGCGGTCGAGCGCGTCGAATACGTCACGCGACGGACCGTCGACGTGCTGATAGCCGAACTGCCCTACGTCACTCTGCTGCTGCGGGTGCGGGGCAACACGAAGACCGAGCGCTGGGCGATGGAGCGGCGGCGCGAATTCGACCAGCGGGTGACGGATCTGCTCGGGGCGGCCGTCACGGAGGGTGATCTCCGTTCCGACGTGGACATACGGCTGGTGACGCGGCTGCTGTTCGGAATGGTCAACTCCCTGGTGGAGTGGTACCGGCCGCAGCCGGACAGCGGCGCCGACGGCGAGCGGCTGGCGGACACGCTCGTCCGGGTGGCCTTCGAGGGGATGCGGTCCAGCTGCTGAGACCGCTGACACCGTTGAGACACCGCTGAGACCCGGCGCCGGGGTCGTGGTCGACGCCGATGCGGGCGTCGGTCAGGTGAGCTCGGCGGGCCTATCCGGGCCCGGGGCCAGGTCCGTCTCCTCGAACACGAGAAGCGTGCGGGTGGAGAGCACCTCCGGAATGGACTGGATCTTCGTCAGGACCAATTCGCGCAGCGACCGGTTGTCCGGGGTGTGCACCAGCAGCAGCACGTCGAAGTCGCCGCTGACGAGCGCGATATGGGTCGCGCCCGGCAGGGCCTGGAGCTGCTCGCGCACGGTGCGCCAGGAATTCTGGACGATCTTGAGCGTGATGTAGGCGGAGGCGCCCTGGCCCGCCCGCTCGTGGTCCACGCGGGCGCTGAACCCACGGATCACGCCGTCGTCGATGAGCCGGTTGATCCGCGCGTACGCGTTGGCGCGGGACACGTGGACGCGATCGGCCACCGACCGTATTGAGGCGCGGCCGTCCGTCTGGAGCAGCCGCAGGATGTCGCGGTCGACGGCGTCGAGCGGGCGTGCCGGCGGGATCCGGTCGGGTTCTGCGATCCCGTCGGCCATTTGTTCAGCTGCCATGTGCCCGCGCCTCCTCGTCCTGGACGACCTGTCCCTATCCCAGGCTGTGGATAACCGTTTGTCCACAGGCTGAAGGCGCCTGTAGCCAAAATGCGCTCGCGACCGAACAATCGGTAGGTGAGGCACGCCATAGCCGCGCCTCGGACAGCGCTCGACATTTCGATGTATTTCGACACTCCTCGGCATCGGACGATCCCCCCGGGACCAGACGAACCCCGAAGCCGACAGACGCCGCTCGAAACCCCTCGACGCCAGGAGGTGCTTGTCATGACGGTCCAAGAGCTGCCCGGCGCGGCCGCTTACCGCCCCACGCCGCCCCCGGCCTGGAAGCCGCTCACCGATGCCGCGCCGCTGCTCCCGGACCCCGAGCCGTACCGCGTGCTCGGTACGGATGCCGCGGGCGACGCCGATCCCGGGCTGCTGCTCCGGCTCTACGCGGAACTGGTCCGCGGTCGCAGGTACAACGCGCAGGCCACCGCCCTGACCAAACAGGGACGGCTCGCCGTCTACCCGTCGAGCACCGGGCAGGAGGCGTGCGAGACAGCGGCCGCGCTGGTGCTGGAGGACCAGGACTGGCTCTTTCCCAGCTACCGCGACACGCTGGCGGCCGTGGCGCGCGGTCTGGACCCGGTCGAGGCGCTGACGCTGCTGCGTGGCGACCGGCACAGCGGTTACGACCCGCGTGAGCACCGCATCGCACCGCTCTGCACCCCGCTTGCCACCCAGTTGCCGCATGCCGTGGGCCTGGCCCATGCGGCGCGCCTGCGGGGCGACGACGTCGTGGCGCTGGCCATGGTCGGCGACGGCGGCACCAGCGAAGGGGATTTCCACGAGGCGCTCAATTTCGCGGCCGTCTGGCGGGCCCCGGTCGTCTTTTTCGTGCAGAACAACGGCTTCGCGATCTCCGTGCCGCTGGCGAAGCAGACCGCGGCCCCGTCCCTGGCGCACAAGGCCGTGGGGTACGGGATGCCGGGCCGGCTGGTGGACGGCAATGACGCGGTGGCCGTGCACCAGGTCCTCGGCGAAGCGGTCGCGCGGGCGCGGAGCGGTGGCGGTCCTACGCTCGTCGAGGCGGTGACATACCGCATGGATGCCCACACGAACGCCGACGACGCCACGCGCTACCGCACCGACAGCGAGGTGGAGGCGTGGCGTGCGCACGATCCGATCCAGCTCCTGGAACGGGAGCTGACCGAACGAGGGCTGCTCGACGACGGTGTGAGGGAAGAAGCGCGCGCGTCCGCCGAGCGGATGGCGGCGGCGCTGCGTGAGCGGATGAACGCCGATCCGGTGCTGGACCCCATGGATCTCTTCGCCCACGTCTACGCGGAGCAGACCACGCAACTGCGTGAGCAGGCCGCCCTGTTGCACGCGGAGTCGGAAGTCGAGCAGGACCAGCGGTACGACCAGCAGGACCGTGACGGAACGGAGGAGGGGCGATGACCACCGCAGCGGCGCCGACCGGCGAGCGGACCGCGAAGACCAGGCCCGCCATGATGGCGCAGGCTCTCGGACGGGCGCTGCGCGACTCGATGGCCGAAGATCCGACGGTGCACGTCCTCGGTGAGGACGTCGGCACGCTCGGCGGGGTCTTCCGGATCACCGACGGTCTGGCGAAGGAGTTCGGCGACGATCGCTGCACGGACACCCCGCTGGCCGAGGCGGGCATTCTCGGCGCGGCCGTCGGCATGGCGATGTACGGGCTGCGGCCCGTGGTGGAGATGCAGTTCGACGCGTTCGCCTATCCGGCGTTGGAACAACTCATCAGCCATGTCGCCAAGATGCGGAACCGGACGGGCGGCGCCATGCCGCTTCCGATCACGGTCCGGGTGCCTTACGGAGGCGGGATCGGAGGGGTCGAGCACCACAGCGATTCCTCGGAGGCGTACTACATGGCGACGCCCGGCCTCCATGTCGTCACCCCTGCCACGGTCGAGGACGCGTACGGGCTGCTGAGGGCGTCGATCGCCTCCGACGACCCGGTGGTCTTCATGGAGCCGAAGCGGCTCTACTGGTCGAAGGCGGACTGGTCGCCCGACGCGCCCGCGGCCGTCGAGCCGATCGGGCGAGCCGTCGTCCGCCGACGTGGGCGCAGCGCGACGCTGATCACGTACGGCCCTTCGCTTCCGGTCTGCATGGAGGCCGCGGAAGCGGCGGTCGAGGAGGGCTGGGACCTCGAAGTCGTCGACCTGCGTTCGCTGGTGCCGTTCGACGACGAGACGGTCGGTGCCTCCGTACGGCGTACGGGGCGCGCGGTCGTCGTCCATGAGTCCTCCGGTTTCGGTGGTCCGGGCGGTGAGATAGCGGCCCGGGTGACCGAGCGGTGCTTCCACCACCTGGAGGCGCCGGTGCTGCGGGTCGCCGGGTTCGACATTCCGTACCCGCCGCCGATGCAGGAGCGGCACCATCTGCCGGGCGTGGATCGGGTGCTCGACGCAGTCGCCCGCCTGCAGTGGGAGGCGGAGAGCTGATGGCCCAGGTACTCGAATTCAGGCTGCCGGACCTCGGTGAGGGGCTCACGGAGGCGGAGATCGTGCGCTGGCTGGTGGAGGTCGGCGATGTCGTCGCCATCGATCAGCCGGTCGTCGAGGTCGAGACGGCCAAGGCGATGGTGGAGGTGCCGTGCCCGTACGGGGGGGTGGTGACGGCTCGGTTCGGTGAGGAGGGTACGGAACTTCCGGTCGGAGCCCCCCTGTTGACCGTGGCGGTGGGATCCGGGGAGGACGGAGGGACCGAGGCGTCCGCAGGGGCTGGGACGTCTGCGGAGTCCGGAAGGACCGTGAGGGCTGAGGGATCCGTGGGAGGTGCGGGGGCCGCGGGACCCGGCGGGTCGTCGGGTGCCGGGGCCGGGGCCCGGGCCGCGGGGGTGTCCGGGGCCGGTGAGGCGGAGTCGTCCGGCAACGTACTCGTCGGGTACGGGACCGGCGCGCCGGTGGCACGCCGTCGACGGGTGCGTCCTTCGGCGTGGGCGGTGGCGGGCGTCGAGCGGGAGACGACCGGTTCGGCCGGGGCCGCTCCGGTGGCTCGCGCCGCCGTTCCCGACGCGGAGCGGGGGCCGGTGGCCGTTGTCTCGCCGCTGGTGAGGAAGCTGGCGCGACAGCACGGCCTCGATCTGCGCCGACTGGTGGGATCCGGGCCCGAGGGGCTGATCCTCCGGGCCGATGTCGAGTCCGCGATCAGGGCGTCGGAGCAGGCTGCGGAGGTCCGTGCCGCCGCCCCCGTCTCCGCTGCCACAGGCACCGCCTCGCAGTCGGCTGCGGTCCCGCAGCCGGTTGCGCCGTCGGCGCCGTCGATGCGGCCCGCGTCGGTGGGTCAAGGGGCGGTTCCGGTTGCGGAGCGGATCCCGCTGCGGGGTGTACGGGGCGCGGTCGCCGACAAGTTGGCGCGCAGCCGCCGGGAGATTCCCGACGCCACGTGCTGGGTCGACGCGGATGCCACCGAGCTGATGGCGGCCAGGGCCGCGATGAACAGCGCGGGCGGCCCGGCGGCGAGCGCCAAGGTGTCGGTGCTGGCTCTGTTGGCGCGTATCTGCACCGCCGCGCTGGCCCGGTTCCCCGAGCTCAATTCCACGGTGGATCCGGAGGCGCGGGAAATAGTGCGGCTGCCGGAGGTCCATCTCGGGTTCGCGGCACAGACCGATCGTGGACTGGTCGTCCCCGTCATACGGGACGCGCAGGCCCGGAACGTGGAGTCGATCGGGGCCGAGATAGGCCGACTGACCGAGGCGGCGCGGGCGGGGAGGCTCACTCCGGCGGAACTGACCGGGGGCACGTTCACGCTGAACAACTACGGGGTGTTCGGCGTCGACGGCTCGACCCCGATCATCAACCACCCGGAGGCGGCGATGCTCGGCGTCGGCCGGATCGTGTCCAAGCCGTGGGTGCACCGGGGCGAACTCGCAGTCCGCCAAGTCGTCCAGCTCTCGCTGACCTTCGACCACCGGGTCTGCGACGGCGGTACGGCGGGCGGGTTCCTGCGCTACGTGGCCGACTGCGTGGAGCAACCAGCGGTTCTGCTGCGCACGTTGTAGCCGGACGGCCGGGGAACGGTCGCGGATTCCGTCCCTCCGCGTGCTCCTTGCCTTTCCTCACCGCCTTCTCGCCCCCTCCTCGTCCGTGTCTGCGTCTGTGTCCGTGTCTGCGATCGGTCTGCGCCAGCGGTCGCGCAGGGACACGCGGACATGGCGGGGAGGGGACGGGGGGACGAGAGGCACGGCGAGGAGCGGGGCCGGAAGGACCGGGAGGACCGGGAGGACCGCCGGGAGGGCGTGGCCCGCATACTCGGAGGCATGACCGCGTATGACGCCATCGTCCTTGCCGGAGGAGCCGCCGCACGACTCGGCGGAGCGGACAAGCCCGGAATCCGGGTCGGCGGCCGCACGCTGCTCGACCGGGTGCTCGCGGCCTGTGCAGGCGCCTCGACCACCGTGGTGGTGGGCGGGCGTCGGCCCACGGCGCGTGCGGTGACCTGGACACGTGAGGTTCCGCAGGGAGGCGGGCCGTTGGCCGCGTTGGACGCCGGGGTGCGGCACACCCGAGCGGAACAGGTGCTCGTGCTCTCCGCCGATCTGCCGTTCGTCGCGGAGAGCACTGTCGCGGCGCTGCTGGACGCCGTCGGCGACGGCGAGCAGGAGGGGGCCCTGTGCACGGATCATGAAGAGCGCGACCAGCCTCTCGTGGCCGTCTACCGGGCCGAGCCGCTGCGCCGTGAACTCGCCCTGATCGCCGTCGAGCACGGCGGTCTGTCCGGACTTCCGCTGCGGCTGCTGACGGAGGAACTGGATCTGGTGCGGGTGCCGGCCGGCCCTCTCGCCTCCTTCGACTGTGACACCTGGGAGGACGTCGCGCAGGCCCGAGCCCGCATCAGGGAGCATGGGATCGTGCTGGACGAATGGATCACCACAGTCAAGAACGAACTGGGCATCGAGCTCGATGTGGACACCGAGGTCCTGCTCGACCTCGCCCGTGATGCCGCTCACGGTGTCGCCCGGCCCGCAGCGCCGTTGACGACCTTCCTGGTCGGATACGCGGCGGCGAAGGCGAGCGGTGACGGCGACGGCCCGGCAGCGGTGGCCGAGGCAGCCCACAAGGCTGCCGCGCTGGCTCGGCGGTGGGTGGACGAGAACGAGAGTCGATGACGACCCGGGACGACGGGCCCGACCCGTTTCCGGGGTGGAGCCCGGGGCTGAGCACGAGCCATGGCCCTGGCCCGGCAGCGGGACCGGACCTGGGAACGGGACAGGGCCCGAGTGTGAATCCGGGACCTGAGCCGGGCGCGGCTCCGAGCGCGGAGCAGGGTGTGCCCCCGGGGTCGGGTGCGAATCCGGCTCCGGGTACGAATCCGGCTACGGGTGCGAGCCCGGAGGAGGCGCGGGCCGCCGAGGAGGAGCTGGCTGTCGAGCAGGCCCTTGCCCTGGTCAGACGTCAGTCGTCGGGTGAGCCCCGTCCTACGGGTCGGCCCGCCTCGGCGGATCAGGGGCTCGATGCTCACCGGGCCGTCTCCGCCGGGCAGGGGTACGCGGCCGGCCGGCCCGGCCCCGCATCCGAGCACGAGGACGCGGCCCGGTCGTCTGCCCCGGACCGGCATGCCGACCGGCCCCCTGCGCGGGATCGGCGCGGGCGGTCGACCTCCTGGCCGGAGGCGCGCGCACTTGCCGCCCGGTCGGGCCGCGGCGACCCCGTCCGCGTCCGGCACCTTCCCCTCGACCGGGCACTCGGGCACGTACTCGCCGAACCGCTCATGGCACTCACCGATCTGCCGCCCTTCGACACCTCCGCCATGGACGGCTGGGTCGTCAGCGGGCCGGGACCGTGGACCGTCCGCGAGCCGGCGGAGAGCGAGGAAGGTCTCAAAGGGGCCGGGGACGCGGCTCCCGGTCCTGGGCCGAGCCCGGACCCGGGCGCGAAGAGCCGGCCGGTCCGGGACCGGGGGATCCTCGCCGGTCACAGTGCTCCCGCCAGGCTCCCCGACGGGGACGCCGTACGGATCGCCACCGGTGCGCGCATCCCGGCGGATGCCAACGCCGTGATCCGTAGCGAGCACGGCCATGTCGACGAGGCCAAGGGACTGCTCCACGCCCGGTACCGGGTGCACCCCGGGCAGGACATCAGGCCTCGCGGCCAGGAATGCCGCTCCGGTGATCTGCTGCTGCCCGCCGGAACCGTGGTGACCCCCGCCGTTCTCGGACTGGCCGCCGCCGCGGGATACGACGGACTGGCCACCGTTCCGCGCCCCCGCGTCGATGTCCTCGTCCTCGGCGACGAGCTGCTGACCAGCGGTCTGCCGCACGGCGGACTGATCCGCGACGCGCTCGGGCCGATGATCGGCCCCTGGCTGCGGGCGCTGGGTGCCACCGTCTCCGCCCCGCAGCGTCTCGGCGACGACGCGGCAGCCCTTCGGCGCGCGCTCACCGGTTCCGACGCCGATCTTGTCGTCACCACGGGCGGTACGGCCGCGGGCCCAGTCGACCACGTCCATCCGGTGCTCTCCGAGCTCGGGGCCGAGCTGCTGGTCGACGGTGTCGCCGTTCGTCCGGGCCACCCGATGCTGCTGGCCAGACTCAAGGCAGCCGGACCGTACGTTGTCGGGCTGCCCGGCAACCCGCTGGCCGCCGTGGCGGGTCTTCTCACGCTCGCCGAGCCGCTGCTCCACGGCCTGGCCGGCCATGTTCCGTGCGAGCCGTACTGGGCCGCTGTCCGCGACGAGTTGCCCGGGCATCCGCATGACACCCGGCTGGTGCCCGTCGTCCACCGGGTGGCCGTTTCCCGCCACGAAGCGACCGGGCGCCGGGGGAGCGGCGGCCGAGGAGCCGGGGGCCGGGGAGCCGACCGCCCGACCGGTGGCGCGGGTGCGCGTGACATCGGAACCGGAGGAGTTGCCGAGTACGTCGTACCACTGCGTTACGACGGTCCGGCGATGCTCCGGGGGGTCGCCGCGGCGGACGGGCTGGCCGTTGTGCCGCCGGGCGGGGTACGGTCCGGCACCGAGGTGGAGATTCTCGAACTACCGTGGGCGTCGGCGACGCCGTGGACGGAAGGGTGTTTCACGTGAAACTTCCCGGCCACGATGCGATGGCCAGGCGCGCTGACGAGCATGTCGTCCCCACACGGGTACAGCTCCCGCGCAGGGTCGTCGACCGGCCGGCCCGGCAGGTGGCCAAACGGTTGTTGATGGCGCTGCTGGTGCTGGCCATCACCGTGGTGATCGTCTACGTGGACCGTGACGGATACCACGACGGCGCCGATGGCAAGGTGGACCTGCTGGATGCGGTGTATTACACGACGGTCACCCTCTCCACCACCGGATACGGCGACATCACCCCGTACAGCGACAGCGCCCGGCTCGCCAATGTGGTGCTTGTGACGCCGCTGCGGGTGCTCTTCCTGATCATCCTGGTCGGCACCACCCTTGAGGTCCTCACGGAACGGACCCGGGAGGACTTCCGGCTGAAGCGTTGGAGAACCAACTTGCGTGACCACACCGTCGTCGTCGGATTCGGTACGAAGGGCCGTTCGGCCATCCAGACCCTGCGTGCCTCAGGCCTGAGAAATGACCAGATCGTCGTCGTCGATCCGGCGAGCAAGGTGATAGAGATCGCCAACGCCGAGGGATTTGTGGGGGTGGTCGGCGATGCGACGCGCAGCGACGTGCTGCTGCGGGCCGAGCTCCAGAAGGCGCGTCAGATCGTCATCGCCACGCAGCGCGACGACACGGCGGTGCTGGTGACATTGACGGCGCGGCAGCTCAACCGGAGCGCGAAGATCGTCGCCGCGGTGCGTGAGGAGGAGAACGCCCCGCTGCTGCGGCAGTCCGGTGCCGACGCCGTGATCACCAGCGCCAGCGCGGCCGGACGACTGCTCGGCCTCTCCGTCCTCAGCCCCAGCGCGGGCACGGTGATGGAGGACCTGATCCAGCAGGGCAGCGGCCTCGACCTCGTCGAACGACCGGTGATAAAGGCCGAGGTGGGCAAGAGCGTCCGGGAGACGGACGATCTCGTGGTCAGTGTGCTGCGCGGGCACCGGCTGCTCGCCTACGACGACCCGGCGGCGAGCCCGTTGCAGCTGACGGACCGCGTGATCACCATTGTGCGCGCCACGAACGAACAGGCGCTCGGCAACCCGGCGCCCGGCGGCCCCCGCCCGTAGGCGGCGTTCGGACGCACCGCATGCCACCGGCCTGTACGGTGGCGCTGTCCGACCTCGTGCGCGTTGCTGGTCGGCTCCCGTGAGGGGGTGGTCTCCCCTGTCACGGGGGTTGTCCGGCTTGCGTCAGGGCGCCCGGCCCGCGGCACGGAGTAGCCTCGCGGCCATGTATGCGATCACCATCCCCGAACCCGGTGGCCCCGAGGCGCTCGTATGGGCCGAGGTGCCCGATCCGGTGGTCGGCGAGGGCGAGGTCCTCGTCGATGTCGTGTCCAGCGCGGTCAATCGCGCCGACGTGCTGCAGCGGCAGGGGTTCTACAACCCGCCGCCCGGGGCGTCACCGTACCCGGGCCTGGAGTGCGCGGGCCGTGTCTCGGCGGTCGGCCCCGGGGTCAGCGGCTGGTCGGTCGGCGACGAGGTGTGCGCGCTGCTCGCCGGTGGCGGATACGCGGAGAAGGTCGCCGTGCCGGTGGGGCAGTTGCTGCCGGTGCCGGAGGGGGTCGACCTGGTGACGGCCGCGGCGCTGCCCGAGGTGACGGCCACGGTCTGGTCCAACGTGTTCATGGTGGCCCATCTGCGCCCCGGCGAGACCCTGTTGGTGCACGGCGGGTCCAGCGGAATCGGCACGATGGCGATCCAGCTCGCCAAGGCGGTGGGCGCGCGGGTCGCGGTGACCGCGGGCGGACCGGAGAAGCTGGCGCGCTGCGCGGAGCTCGGGGCCGACATCCTGATCGACTACCGCGAGCAGGACTTCGTCCAGGAACTGCGCAGGGCGACGGACGGGGCGGGCGCGGACGTCATCCTCGACATCGTCGGCGCGAAGTACCTGGACCGGAACGTGAAGGCACTCGCCGTCAACGGCCGACTGGCCATCATCGGGCTCCAGGGCGGAGTGAAGGGCGAGCTGAACCTGAACGCCCTGCTGCGCAAGCGGGCCGCCATCACCGCGACCTCGCTGCGGGGCCGTCCGCTCGCCGAGAAGGCGGCGATCGTCGCCGCCGTACGCGAGCATGTCTGGCCGTTGATCGCCGGTGGGGTCGTCCGGCCGATCGTGGACCGCTCGCTGCCGATGCCGGACGCGGCCGAGGCCCACCGGGTGCTGGAGTCCAGCGCCCACATCGGGAAGGTGTTGCTGCGGAACCCGGCGGCCTGACCGCGCGCGGCGTCCGCCTGACCGCTGCCCGTGCCTGGTCGACCGCGCGCGGCGTCTGCCTGACCGCTGCCCGTGCCTGGTCGACCGCGTTCCGTGCCTGGGCCGACGGTGCTCCGGACGCCCTGACCGGTGCCCGCGGCACGTGCGGCCCACGCGCGCACGGCGACGCATCGCGCTCGTGCCGGGCGCGTACACACGCACGTCGGGCGCGGGTCGCGGCGACCGCGGGCGGGTCCCTACGCGTCCGTACGGGGACGTGCATGGAGAGGCCCGGCGCACCGGTCGTCGACCGGTGCGCCGGGCCTCCTGCTCGATGTGATCGACCTGCTCGGTGCGATCGATGTGGTGTCCGGGTGTGAGCGAAGCGAGCGGTGCAGACCGGACGATCGGCGTACGGGCCGCCGACCACCGGTCACGACCACGGGCTCGCAGGTCGGAGAAACGGGCCAGACGCAGGGCCTGGGGCGTGTTGCGAAAGTCCCGTCCGGCCCGCGACGCCTGGCACGGCGCCTCGCCGCGTTGTCGGGATCGTCCATGCACGTCCAATACGAGGACGACCCTCCGCCTTGCGATCGCACGCACCGGACGACGCTCCTTCGGGGCAAACCTTGCCGGTCGCGGCACTAGAGGTACGGGCCGGTCCGGATGGCTCCGCTCTGATCGCCGCCGCCGTCCTGCTCCTCGTGCGTGGCGCCCGACGGAAGGGCCCGGCGCATCTGCTCCAGCTGGGCACGCGCCGCCATCTGCTGGGCGAACAGCGCGGTCTGGATGCCGTGGAAGAGGCCCTCCAGCCAGCCCACCAACTGGGCCTGAGCGATCCGGAGTTCCGCCTCGGAGGGAACCGAGTCCTCGGTGAACGGCAGGGAGAGCCGCTCCAGCTCCTCCACCAGCTCCGGCGCGAGACCGTCCTCCAGCTCCTTCACGGAACCGGCATGGATCTCCTTGAGCCTGACCCGGCTCGCCTCGTCGAGAGGAGCCGCCCTGACCTCTTCCAGGAGCTGCTTGATCATGCTGCCGATGCGCATGACCTTCGCGGGCTGTTCGACCATCTCCGTCACCGGGACCTCACGCGAGTCGTCGTCAGTGCCACCGCCGCCGATCGCCATGCCGTCCTGCCCCACCACGAGGACATGGGGGTGCTCCTGCGACCGTTCATTCCTCGGCATCTCCATGGCGTCATTGTCTCCCACACCCGCCCTACGAGACGGCGGTGCCCCCGCAAACGGTTGATCCACCGTCTGCGAGGGCACCGGAACGGCTGCTCAGGCCCCGGAACAGGCCGCTCGTGCCGTCAGCCGGCCCGCCGGGCCAGGGTCTGACGCGACCGGGTGATCACCGCCGCGAGCGCCCCGGCGAGCAGCGGAACGCCCACGACCAGTACGGCGAGCGTGCCCCAGGGCAGCACGATCGGCGTGTACGCCGACTCCATCGGCTCGGCCCGCATCGTCGCCAGCGCCTCCTGCAGGTCGACGAGGCGCAGCGCCACCGCGGGCACCAGACCCGTGATCGTGCCCAGGACCACGCCCGTGAGCGCCACCACCAGGCACTGGAAGCCGGTCAGCGTCCGCCGCACGCCCGGGGGCGCACCGACCGCACTGAGCGTGGTCAGGTCCGCCTCCGCGTCCGCCTTCGCGAGGCCGGTCGTGATCGCGGCCGCGCCCAGCGTCACCACTCCGGCGAACAGCGTCAGGATCAGCAGGACCGTGTTCTCTTCCTGGCCGGGGCCGGAATCGGACTGGAGCCAGAAGCCGCCGCCGGCCTGTTCGAATGCTCCGTCGATGCGCTGCTGCTCGGCGTTCGACGGCGGCTGCGAGGCGGCGTACATGCTGCCGGCCGGCTGGGTGTGCAGACCGAGCCGGTCCGCGGTCTTCTGCGGAAGGATCAGGCGGATGCCAGGGGTCGCCGCGTACTTCGCGGGAGCCACGTACACCTTCAGCCGGTCCGTGGTGGTCCGTGCCTTGCCCGGGTGCAGCTTCCGGTTCTCCTTGTCGCGGTCGTCGTACTTGTGGACCGCGGTGAGGGTGATCTCACCGTCCTTGGCGTACGCCGGGTTGAGCAGCACCGGTGTGCCCGCGGCCAGGGCATCGGCGGCCGCGGGGTCGTCGAGCTTCACATACGTGCTGAGCATGTTCGCGTCTGCCACGAGAATCTGGTCCTCGCCGGTGGGCAACGCGTGCGCGAGCGTGTGCTCGCCCAGGCAGGCCGGGGTGTTCATCAGTTCCTTGTGTTCGTTCGCGGAGAGCCGCGCGGCGAGTTCCCGGGCCCTCTTGCCCTTCAGCGGGCAGGTGTGGCCCTCGCCGGTGGGCTTGACCAGCCGCAAGGTGCCGCAGCCGTTCTCCTCCTCGTAATAGACGTTGCAGTCGCTGCCCGCCCAGACCCGCTTGAAGTCGGCGCGCCCGCCGCTGACGGCCATGTTCCGCTCGACGGCGGCGCGGGCCAGCGGCAGCCGTTCGGCCGACCCGTCATCGTTCGACATGACGGCGATGGTCCCCTGGGCGAGCGAGGGGGTGTACTCGTACTCGTGCTCGGCGGCCTTGCTGGACATGAAGGTGGCGATCGCCACCGAACCGGCCACGGCCGCCATCACCGCGGCGACCGCGGGAGCGGTGCGGCCGCGGTTGCGGGCCGCGTCGCGCAGCGCCATGCGGGGCGAGAGCGGCAGCCTGCGGCCGAGCCGCCCGAGGAGGCCGACCACCACCGGGATGCAGCCGAGCATTCCCAGTTCGGCGACGACCGAGCCGCCGGCGACCAGTGACGTGTCCCCGTTGATGGCGCCGTACACGGCGGCGGCGCAGCCGAGTGCCAGCACGCAGGCGCCCACGACGGGCAGCACCCGGGAGGAGCGCCGGACGCCACGACGGCCCGTGAGCGACTCCAGAATGGACTGCCGGCTCGCCACGACGGCCGGGGCGAACGCCGCCAGAAGGCCGGTGACCAGGCCGATCGCGGCGATGAGGAGCAGCTCCTTCGGCGCCATGACGAGGGAGCCGAAGCGTTGTCCGGCCCAGTTCTCGAGCATGGGCCGGAACGCCGCGGTGAGCCCGACGCCGAGCACCACACCGGTCACGGCGCCGACACCGCCGAGTACCAGACCGCCGCCGAGCACCACGGCCCGGACGTGCCGCCGGTCCCCGCCACAGGTGCCCAGCAGGCCGAGCTGGCGACGGGAGCGGCGCGCGCCGACCGCGAACGCGGGCCCGGCGAGCAGCACGATCTCCAGGACCGCCATGGAGACCACGGTGAGGAGGGCGGCACTCCAGCCACCGGAGCTGCCCCAGTCCGGGCGCTCCGTCTTCTTGAGCAGCGGGACCTCGGAGTCCGGCGGCGGGTCGAGGACGACCTGGCGGGAGGTGACGAGGACGCCCGACTTGTTGGCCTCCATGACGTCGGGCCAGGTCACGCCCACCCCGTCGGGGCCCTTGACCAGCCATTCCTTGGGAGTGGTGTTCGGCGGCAGCACCTTCTTGTCGTGGTCGGCCTTCGCCTTCCACGGGGCGATGACCGCTCCAGGGTCCGCGAACAGGGCCGTGCTCTTCAGATCGTTCGGCTGCTCGATCACGCCGGTGATCTTGAACTTCGCGCCGTAGTTGCGCACGGTGGTCGTCGAGCCGACGCTCAGGCCGGTCTCCTCGAGGAACGGCTCGGTGGCGGCCATCTCCCCCGTGCCGTGCGGGTAGGAGCCGCGCACGAGGTCGATCTTGCCGCGCGCCAGCCCGTCCGAGGTGCGGAACTCGTAGATGTTCGTGTTGGCGATGCCGTACTCGGTGGTGACGCTCGCCGGTACGGACTGGATGCTGATCGCGCGTGAGCCCTTGGGGAACGTGGTCGTGACGTCGACCGGAGGCAGGGGCTCGACGGACACCGGGGCGTCCGGGTCGGCCTGCTGGAGTATCTGCCCGTCGGGCATCTGCTCCAGCGGGCCCATCTGCTGGTCGGTGAAGAGGGCGTCCGCCGACCCCATCTGGCTTGTCAGTCTCTCGGAGGTGGTCTGCTCCATGCTGCGGTACGTCACGTCGAGGGCTGTGACGCCCAGCACCGGCACCGCGATCATCGCGACCACCAGCGCGCTGCGGCCCTTGGCGCGCAGCGCGTCGCGGCGGGCTATTCGGAGGGCGGCGCGCCAGCCCGTGAACACGCTCACTCGGCGCCCTCGCCGGTCAGCAGCGCGTCGGCCCCGACGGTGAGCGCCTGGTCGACGATCGAGCCGTCCCGCAGGAAGACGACCCGGTCCGCCCAGGCCGCGAACCTCGGTTCGTGCGTCACCATCACGCCCGCGGCCCCCTGGTCGCAGCGGCTGCGCAGCAGCGCCAGCACGTTTTCGCCGGTCTCGGAGTCCAGGGCGCCGGTCGGTTCGTCGGCGAGCACCAGGCGCCGGTCGCCCACCAGGGCGCGGGCGATCGCCACACGCTGCTGCTGACCGCCGGACATCTCGTCGGGGAACCGGTCGGCGACCTGGAGGAGGTTCATCTCCTCCAGCGCCGCGCGCGCCTCCTTGCGGGCCTTGCGCACGGAGACCCCGTCGAGCTCGCGCGGCAGGGCGATGTTCTCGGCCGCGGTGAGCGCCGGGATCAGGTTGTAGTCCTGGAAGACGTAGCCGACGCTGCGGCGGCGCAGGGCGGCGATCCCTTTGGGGCCGAGACCGGATATGTCCTGCCCCTCGATGATCACCTGGCCGCTGGTCGCGGTGTCGAGCCCGCCGGCGATGGTCAGCAGGGTGGACTTGCCGGAACCCGACGGCCCCATGACCGCGACGAGTTCACCCGCGTACACGGACAGGTCGATGCCGCGCAGGGCGTGCACCTCGGCGACGCCGCTGCCGTGGGTACGGGTGAGGGCCCGCAGTTCGAGCACCGGTGTGCCACCCGGTGCCGGGGAGCCCGGTGGGACGGCGGCCGTGGATCCGGGGCGGGACGGGGTGTGTGAGGACATGGTGGGTGGTTCCCCCCTGTGACGGTTCTGTGGTGCGGCGCCGGACGTCGAGGTCCGTACGCCGAGGTGCTCCGTTCGCCGGTGAGGGCGTGTGCGGGCGCCGGTGGCGGGCTGCGGTGGATGGCCTTCAGCGGCCTTCCCGTGGCCTTCGCGGTCCCGGTGTTCCCCGGCCGGTCCCGGCGGGGCCGCGGCGATCCCCGGTGGTACCGGGGCGCCCCCGGCGGTGCCGGGTGGCTCGGCGGCGTACGCGGGCGCTACGTGCCGCGGTCAGGCCCGGCCGCGCAGGCGGCCTAGGCGGGCAGGCGTACGGGCCGGGGCGCGAGCCGGGCCACGGCTCGCGGCACGCGGCTCGGGCTCCGGTTCGGTGGCGGCGGCCTCGGCGAGGCGGACCAGCCGTGATTCGCAGTGGTCCAGCCAGCGTGCCTCGGCCTCCGCCTGGAAGATCAGCTGTTCGAGCACGAGCAGCCAGGCGACCTCGTCGCGGTTGGTTGGGACGTCGGCGAGGGCCTGCGCCTTGAGGCGGGTGTAGTCCTGCATCGCCTTGATGGTGTGGTGGCGCTGGGACTGGATGACGGCCCGGATGTCCACGCCCGGCGCTCCGACCGCCATGGCGAGCTTGATGGCCAGCTCATCACGCGGCGGACTGCTGCGGTCGACGGGCGTCTCGAACCAGTTCCGCAGCTCGGTACGGCCCTTGTCGGTGATCGCGTAGAGGGCGTGCCCCTGGTCGTCCTCGTCGTCCTGGACGACCAGGCCGTCGCGCTCCAGCCGGCTCAGCGTCGTGTACACCTGGCCGACGTTGAGCGGCCAGGTGGAGCCGGTGCGCGACTCGAATTCGGTACGGAGCTGGGAACCGTATCTGGGGCCCCGCTCCAACAGGGCCAAGAGCCCATGGCGGATCGACATACTGAGTATGTATACCGAGTATGTTCATCGGTGCAAGTCGTCTTCGGGGGGCGAGACCGCTGGTGAATGAGGGGTGGAGGAGGAGCAGGGGAGGGATGGGGCGGGGAGTGGAGCAGGGAGGGGGTGGTGGCCGGAGCAGGCGGTGGGCCAGGGGTGGAGGTGACCGGATTCACGCGGCGGAGAAGGTCAACCGGGGTGCCGGAAGCGGAGGGCCAGGAAGCCCAGGCCCAGTCCTATCAGCGCGATTCCCGCCCCCATGGACACCTGCCGGACCTGTCGTGCGGAGGGCCCGTCGAGGGCCTGCGGGGCGCTCCGGCCGGCCCCGGGGGAGGCGCTCGGTGCCTGTTTCCCGGCGGGCGTCAGCGGCGCCGGATCGACGGCCGCGGGGTGCGCGTCGGGCTCGGTGAAGTCGTCGAGCGATTCGTCCGTTTGTGCGAAATCCTCTGCGGGGTCCGGTGCGGGTTCCTGTGAGAGCCCCTGTGGCGAGAGCGATCGCCCGGGCCGGGTACGTCCTTCTCCGGCCTCGCGCCCGGCGTGCGGGGGCTGTGTTTCCGGAGGCGTCGACTCTCCGTCGGCGGAAGAGCTGGAGCCGGGGGTGGGGGAGCCCGAAGCGGCCGGGGAAGGCGGGGAAGCCGGAGAGGCCGGAGAGGCCGGGGGCGTGGCGGGGTCCGGGGGTGTCGTGCGGGCCGCGGGGGCGGAAGTGGCGGGGTGCGCGGACCCGGACGAAAGAGGTGTGGCGGGGGAGGAGAGGGATATGGGTGGGGACGGATGCGACGGGGGTGGTCCGGGCGTCGGGGGTGTGTCCGCGGGGAGGGCGGACGGTACGGCCGAAGAGGTGAGGCCCCTGGTCGACGGTTCGGTGCCGGGGGCGGGCGAGGGGCGGGCGAGGGGCGTGGACATCGCGACCGTCGCAGTCGTCACCGGGGCGTCGGCCGTACCCGGTATGTCGCCGCTCGGGCGTCGGCCCGCGTGCGCCTCACCGGCCGCGGCCCCCAGTGCCGCGCCCGCCGAGAGTATGAGGCAGGCCACGCACCTCGTGGATCGCGAAGGCAGAAGTCCTTGAGCCATGAGGTCAGAGTCACATGTCGAAATATGTCAGGCATCTCGGATGTTTCGGGCATGCAGAGTGCCATGGACATGCATGGAGCGTCATTGGCATGTGCGGGCGTCATGGATATGTGCGGGCGCCAGGGACATGCAGGGTGCAGCCTCTCCCCGGGAGCGCCGCATCCGGTTATGCCGTCACACAGGCCCCACGCGCGGCCACTCGGAGGCAAGCCCCACCCGGCCCGCACCGCCCTCGGCCCGCACCTGCCCGTCGTCCGGCAGCCGGACCGGCGTGCCCCCGCCACCGGGACAGCCGGGTCCGCCACCGGGACAGCCGGGTCCGCCACCGGGGGAGCTGACCCGCCACCGGGGGCCGGATCCGCTCAGGCCGGGTCGCCCGTCGCGACGCGCAGTTCGAACTTGGCGCCCACCTTGTCCACGGCGGTGTTGGCGGACGGGAACTGGTCGATGATCTGGTCCTCGGCGTACGTGTTCCCCGGCACCTCGACCTTCTTGACGACCCAGCCGGCCGCGTCGGCGCACGCCTTGGCGGACAGGAAGTCCTTGTAGAGGAAGTTCGGCGCGTCGACCTTCGCCAGGTCGTCGGTGCTCTCCAGGGCGTCCGTGCACTTCTCGGTCTTCATCGTCCGGTTTCGCTCCGGCGGCTTGTGCTCGCCCGTCGCGGCCGGGGTCTCGTCGGCCTCGTTGTCCCGGCCCGTGTCCGAGCCCTGCAGCGAGAGGTACGTGATCAGCCCGCCTATCGCGACCAGCGCGACCACGATCGCGCCGACGACCACCGGCATGCTCCGCTTCGAACCGCCACCGCCACCGCCACCGCCACCGCCACCGCCCGGGACGGTCTGCGGTCCGACCGTGTACGGCGGCGGGGTCTGCTGCATCGACGGCGCCGTCGGCACCGATGACATCGCCGCCTGGTTCTGGTACGCCGGAGCCGACTGCGGATAGCCGTACGACGGGCCGGGCGCGGGTGCCGGGGTCGCGGGACCGTACGAACCCGGCTGGGCGCCCTGCTGGTACGGGCCCGGTTGGTAGGGCGTCTGGACGTTCTGCGGCGCCGGGGTGGCCTGGCCGACCGGCGGGAAGACCGTCGAGCCGACGCCCGAGCCGCTGTTCACCGGGCCGCCCGCGACGATCACCGGGGCGCCCGCCTGACCGTCCGCGCTCAGCACGCGCGCGATCTCGTCCTGCATCGCCGCGGCGCTCGGGAAACGCTCGTTGGGGTTCTTCTTCAGTGCGCGGGCGACGAGCGCGTCCATCGCCGGGGTGACCGCGCGATTGACGGTGGAGGGCGCGACCGGCTCCTCCTGGACGTGCGCGTACGCGATGGCGAGCGGCGAGTCCGCGTCGAACGGGAGACGGCCGGTCAGCAGCTGGAACAGCATGATGCCGACCGAGTACAGGTCGGAGCGCGCGTCGACCCCGCGGCCCAGGGCCTGTTCGGGGGAGAGGTACTGAGGGGTGCCGACGACCATGCCGGTCTGGGTCATCGATGTGACGCCCGACTGCATGGCGCGGGCGATGCCGAAGTCCATGACCTTCACGACACCGCGCTTGGTCATCATCACGTTGCCCGGCTTGATGTCGCGGTGGACCAGCCCCATCTCGTGGCTGGTGTCCAGCGCGGCCAGCACGTCGGACGTCACCTTGAGCGCCTTGTCGGCGGGCATCGCCCCGTACTTCTGGATGTCCGCCTGGAGCACGGAGCCGAGCGGCTGCCCCTCCACGTACTCCATGACGATGTACGGCATCAGCGCGCCGCCGAGCTCGTCCTCGCCGGTGTCGAAGACCGAGACGATGTTGGTGTGCTGCAGTTTGGCAACGGCCTGCGCCTCGCGGCGGAACCGCTCGCGGAAGGACTGCTCGCGGCCCAGCTCCGTGTGGAGCGTCTTGATCGCGACCTGCCGGTCCAGCGCGGTGTCGTACGCCAGGTACACGGACGCCATGCCGCCCTCGCCGAGCAGGTCGCGAAGCTGGTACCGGCCACCGGCGACCGAGCCGCCCGCATAGCGGCCCTGCGCGCTCTGCGCGCCGTGTGCGCCGTCCTGGCTCATGACTTGCTTCCCCCTCGGCGCGCGACCCACGCGATGATCCCTATTACGCGCCAAGTCTGCCCCAGGGGTCCGACACGTCAAGCCGGGTGCCCGTTCCGTGACCCTCCGCACAAGAAGCGTCCTGGAAGCGTTACAGGAACCGCATGGAATCCGCGCGGGCTCCCCATAGGTCCCCGGGGGGCGGTTCGCCGGGCTGTGCCTCGCGGGAACGGGGCGTCCGCCAAAGGCTGTAGCGTGGCGTGGCAATGCAGCTAAGGGCTGTCCCGTAATCCGTGGCGGACCAGCGCGCGGCGTCGGATGTGGTGCATCGCAAGGCGGAGGGGCGTCCGCATACTGAATGTATGCGGACGTTCCGACAACGCGGCGAGGTGCCGCAGCTGTCGTCGCGCGCCCGCCGGGGATTACGGGACAGCCCTTAGACACCGTGAGAACCCGCGGACGCGCGGACAGATACGACGGCGAGGACTGATGGCACCCGATTCCGAAGCAAACGGCGGCGGAGTCTCGGATGGCACCGACTCCTGGGGCATCGACGGCGTCGTCGGTGACGGGCGCTACCGGATGACCCACCGCCTCGGCCGTGGCGGTATGGCCGAAGTCTTCGCGGCCGAGGACGTCAGGCTGGGACGTACGGTCGCGGTGAAGCTCCTGCGTTCCGATCTGGCCGAAGACCCGGTCTCCAAGGCCCGGTTCACGCGCGAGGCGCAGTCGGTGGCCGGTCTCAACCACCATGCGATCGTCGCCGTGTACGACTCCGGCGAGGACGTCGTGGGCGGCCAGACCGTCCCCTACATCGTGATGGAGCTCGTCGAGGGCCGCACCATCCGTGATCTGCTGCTCAACGCCGAGGCCCCGCCGCCCGAGCAGGCGCTGATCATCGTCTCGGGGGTGCTGGAGGCACTCGCCTACTCGCACCAGCACGGCATCGTGCACCGTGACATCAAGCCCGCCAACGTGATCATCACGAACTCGGGCGCGGTCAAGGTGATGGACTTCGGCATCGCCCGCGCGCTGCACGGCGCGCAGTCGACGATGACGCAGACCGGCATGGTCATGGGCACGCCCCAGTACCTCTCCCCGGAGCAGGCACTGGGCAAGGCCGTCGACCACCGTTCCGACCTCTACGCGACCGGCTGCCTGCTGTACGAACTCCTGGCGCTGCGGCCCCCGTTCACGGGCGAGACGCCGCTGTCCGTCGTGTACCAGCACGTGCAGGACATGCCCGTTCCGCCGTCACACGTGCTGGAAGCGGCCCCGCCGGAGCTGGACGGGCTGGTCATGCGCTCGCTCGCGAAGGACCCGGACGACCGGTTCCAGAGCGCCGAGGAGATGCGCGGACTCGTCCAGTACAGCCTGCAGATGGTCCAGACGCAGGGCGGGCACACCGGTACCTGGAACACCGGCCCGGCCACGATGTTCGAGGGCGGGCACACCCCGCCCATGGGCGTCACCGGCGGCACGATGGCGATGAACCACCCCCGCCACGGCGACACCTCGCAGGGGCCGATCCTGCCGCCGATGAACCCGGACGACGGCGGCTACGAGGGCGGGCACCAGCGTGCCGGCGGGCGCGGCAAGATGTGGCTGTTCGTCGTGTTCGCACTGATCGCCATCACCGCCGGGGTCGCCCTCGCGGTCAATGCCGCGAACAACGGCGACGACCAGGACAAGAAGACGCCGACCCCGACCTCCAGCTCGACGTCCTCGCCGGAGAGTTCGCCGACGCCGAAGGACGACGAGACCGAGCAGGACCAGCAGCCGGAGAACTCCAGCGGCGACCAGCAGGGAACGTGGCCCCGTCACACCTACACCCCGCCGGCCCGGCAGAACGAGCCGGATGATCCGTCCACCGACGAGCCGTCGACCCCGGCCACGGGCGGTACGGGGGACGGCGGCACGGGGACGTCCGAGGGCAGCACCGGCACGACGGACGGCAGCACCGGTACGACGGACGGCAGCACCGGTACCACCGACGGCAGTACCGGTACCACCGACGGCAGTACCGGTACCACCGACGGCAGTACCGGTACGACGGACGGAAGCGGCACCGGCAACGGAACGACCGGATCCTCCTCAGGCCCCCTGGGGACCACGATGGGCACCGGCCAGTGACCGTCGACGCCGCGTGATCGTCGTGGATGCGTGACCGCAGGAAAGGACCGCCCCGGGCCGATGGTTTTCCGGCCCGGGGCGGTCTTGCGTGAAGTGGCCGGGACCGCCCCCGCGTGAGGCGGCCGGCAGTGGCTCCGGAGCCACTGCCCCGCCCCGGAGCCGCCGCCCCCGCGCGGACGCCGGGTCCCACCCCCGCGAACGTCACTCCGTGAACGTCACCCCCGCGAACGTCACTCCGTGAATGCCTCGCACACCGCCTCGTACTCGCGCGTCCACCAGACCACCAGGGCCGACACCGCCGGGAACTGCGGGTCGGCCCTCCGGTCGTGCAGGCAGTACCGCCAGCGCAGTATCCAGAAGTCGTTGAGCCGCTCCCACCACACCCGGTGCACCGCCGCGGCCAGCTCGGCCGTCCCCGCCCCGGCCGCCCGCCGGTAGGCCCCCGCGTACGCCCGTACCTTCGTCAACTCCAGTTCCCCGCCCGGCCGCACGAAGAAGATCGCCGCCGCCCGCACCGCCTCCTCCGCGCGCGGCTGGACCCCCAGCCGGTCCCAGTCGAGGATCGCGACCGGGTCCGTGCCCCGGTAGAGGACGTTCAGCGGGTGGAAGTCGCCGTGCACCCAGCCGGTGGCCGGGACGTCGGGGGCGGGAGGCCGTCGGTCGGCGTGCCGTTCCAGCAGCGCGCGCCGTTCCAGCAGGCGGTGTTCGGCCAGTTCGTCGAAGCAGTCGCGGTGCCGCCGACCGCGCGCCGCGGCCAGCAGCTCGTCGATCAGCGTGAAGGTGTCGACGGGGTCCGGGCTCGGGTGCCCGCCGGACCGCCCGGCCGGCTCAGGGAGCGTGCCCATGACCCGTTCCAGTCCGGTGTGCACGGCCCCGAGCAGGGCGCCGAGCCGCCGCGACTCGGCGCGGGTCAGCTGGTCGCCGCTCCGGTGCAGTCCGTCGATCCAGGGGTGCAGGGCGTAGCACCGGCCGCCGATCTCCGTGACCGTGTCCCCCTCGACGTCCTCGACGGGCGGGGCGACCGGCAGCCCGAGCGACTGGAGGCGCTGGGTGGCGCGGTGCTGGCGCACGATCGTGGCGCGGTCGCCGGTGGAGGCGTCGAGGTGGTGCTTGAGGAAGTAGGAGCCGCGTGTGGTGGAGACGCGGTAGCCGTGGTTGAGCAGGCCCTGTGTGACGGGCTTGCAGGTGAGCGGCGCACCGACGTCCGGGTAGCGGCGCAGCACCTCTTCGACCGGCGGCACGGGCGGGCGCGGCCCGGTGGGGCGGCTCGCGTCCCGGCGGTCCGTTCCGTCCCCGTGATCCGTCCTGTCCAGGCGGTCCGTTCCGTCCCCGTGATCCGTCCTGTCCCGGCGGTCCGCTCCGTCCCCGTGATCCGTCCTGTCCCGGCGGTCCGTTCCGTCCCCGTGATCCGTCCTGTCCCGGCGGTCCGCTCCGTTCGGATGGTCCGTTCCGTCCTGGCGGCTCGATGCGCTCGGGCGGTTCGCCGTCGGGCGAGGCACGGCCGGACGGGGTACGGCCGGACGGGGCACGAGCGCCCGGGGAACGGCCGACGGAGCGGCGGCAATAACCGGCGGTGCGGAAGGAAGGACCGACGGGGCGGCGGTAAGGACCGACGGACCCGGCGAAAGGGCTGAAAGGGCTGAAAGGGGTACAGATGAGCGCAGCACCCGCCAGATGTTAGATCACGCTGTGTTGCGGATCGGCTGACTTGCGTGAAAGTCCGGAGTGTGCGTGGAAGTCGAGCGTGTGCACGGTGACGAAGTGCGGGACGACCGCGAGGTAGGCCGGGGCGAAGGGCTCCCCGTTGACCACGGAGGGTGCGTCACCGAAGCGTTCCCGCTGCCCGGGGGTCGGGTGCACGATCTGGGCGAAGCCGGTGAACTGCACGGACCACAGCTCGCCGTCGCCCCCCGAGGGTGCGGTGTTGTAGTTGTCCGCCCCGTACGCCACCACCGTGCCGTCGCACGCGTCGTGATAGCCGAGGCCCTCGTGCATCCGCAGGACGACCCGGCCGTCGGCCACGATGTGACGGGCCATGGCCAGTATCGGAAGGGCCCGCATGCTCGTCGCCAGTCGGCCGTACGCGACGCGGCCGAGCAGTTCGAGCGCGTGGAGATCCTCAGAGGGCATGTCCTCCACTCTCCCGGCACCCCGCGGCGGCGGGAAGAGGCCCCTGCCCCGGTTGCCCCGGGACCAAAGTCCCGAAGATCACCAAGGGGGCATCGATGGATCACCGGGGATCGCCCGGGATCATCAAGAGTTCAACGAGGGGTCACCGATACGCCACCGGAGGATCACTGGTGCCCGGTAGGCGCGGAGCGAGGGGTGGGCGGCGGCCGGGCCACTCAGCGTCTTTCTTCCCGGATCGGCGGCCGGACCACTCGGCCCTGCTCCGCCCGGATCGGCGGCCGGACCGCTCGGCGCGTTCACGCGCGGGTCGGGGGCCGGACCCCGCTCAGCGCTTCTCCGCCTGGAGCCTGGCCACGTACGCGGCGGCCTGCGAGCGCCGTTCCATGCCCAGCTTGGAGAGCAGGCTGGAGACGTAGTTCTTGATGGTCTTCTCCGCGAGGTGCAGCCGCTCGCCGATCGCGCGGTTCGTCATTCCCTCCCCGATCAGGTCGAGGATCTTGCGCTCCTGCTCGGTGAGCGAGGCCAGCCGCTCGTCGCCCCCGCCCTTCTTCCCCTCGCGCAGCCGCTCCAGCACCTGGGCGGTCGCGACCGGGTCCAGCAGCGACTTCCCGGCTGCCACGTCCCGGACCGCGTTCAGCAGTTCGGTGCCGCGGATCGCCTTCAGCACGTACCCGGACGCACCCGCCATGATCGCGTCGAAGAGTGCCTCGTCGTCGGCGTACGAGGTCAGCATCAGGCACTTGATGCCGTCGTCCTGGGAGCGGATCTCCCGGCAGACCTCCACCCCGCTCCCGTCCGGCAGCCGGACGTCGAGCACGGCCACGTCGGGCCGGGTCGCCGGGATGCGGACGAGCGCGTCCGCCGCCGTGCCGGCCTCGCCGACCACCTCGATGTCGTCCTCGACCGACAGCAATTCGTGGACCCCGCGCCGGACCACTTCGTGGTCGTCCAGCAGAAAAACAGTGATTTTTCCTTGTTCGCGCACAAAATGAAGTCTCACATACTCGCCTCTTCCCTGCCGCCGAACGGCGGGATAACGTGCCGGTGTTCCGGCAGCCCACAAGGCTGTTCCCAGGGCTGTGACCAGCGAGAGTTCCCGACTTTTTCGATTTACTTGGAAATCCAAGCAAAATCGCAGGTCAGGAAGGGTTTCGCAGTTATGCGGCGTACTGGGTAACGTGCTTTTGACAGGGCGCTCGCCGGGGCACCTGTCACGCCTGTCTCCCGAACCGAGCGGCACCCACCCCGTGCACGGGTACGGGCGCAGGCGAGCCGCACTGGCTTCCCGGCAGACCCCGGGGGCCGGACCGACGGAGGAGCACGCACGTGACCGTGGAGAGCACTGCCGCGCGCACACCGCGACGCAGCAGCAAGCGGACCAGCGCCGTGAAGACGACCGCGAACAAGCCCACCAAGGCGCCCGCGAAGGCGCCCGCGAAGAAGCCGGCCAAGGCGTCCGCCAGGACCCCGCGGAATTCCGAGCCCGAGCTCGTACAACTGCTGACGCCCGAGGGCGAGCGTGTGGAGCACCCGGACTACCAGGTGGACCTGACCGCCGAGGAACTGCGCGGTCTGTACCGCGACATGGTCCTCACCCGCCGCTTCGACGCCGAGGCCACCGCCCTCCAGCGCCAGGGCGAACTGGGCCTGTGGGCCTCGCTGCTCGGCCAGGAGGCCGCCCAGATCGGCTCCGGGCGGGCCCTGAACGACGACGACTACGTCTTCCCGACCTACCGCGAGCACGGCGTCGCCTGGTGCCGGGGCGTGGACCCGACCAACCTCCTCGGCATGTTCCGCGGCGTGAACCACGGCGGCTGGGACCCGAGCAGCAACAACTTCCACCTGTACACGATCGTCATCGGCTCGCAGACCCTGCACGCCACCGGCTACGCCATGGGCGTCGCCAAGGACGGCGCGGACTCGGCCGTGATCGCGTACTTCGGCGACGGCGCCTCCAGCCAGGGAGACGTCGCCGAGTCCTTCACGTTCTCCGCGGTCTACAACGCCCCGGTCGTCTTCTTCTGTCAGAACAACCAGTGGGCCATCTCCGAGCCGACCGAGAAGCAGACCCGCGTCCCGCTCTACCAGCGCGCGCAGGGCTTCGGCTTCCCCGGGGTCCGGGTCGACGGCAACGACGTGCTCGCCTGCCTGGCCGTCACCAGGGCGGCGCTGGAGCGGGCCCGCCGGGGCGAGGGCCCCATGCTCATCGAGGCGTTCACCTACCGCATGGGCGCGCACACCACCTCCGACGACCCGACGAAGTACCGGGCGGACGAGGAGCGTGCCGCGTGGGAGGCCAAGGACCCGATCCTGCGGCTGCGCAGGTACCTGGAGGCGGAGGGCGCCGCCGACGAGGCGTTCTTCACCGGGCTGGAGGCCGAGAGCGAGGCCCTCGGCAAGCGCGTGCGCGAGGCGGTGCGGGCGATGCCCGATCCGGACCCGATGGCCATGTTCGACCACGTCTACGCCGACGGGAATCCGCTCGTCGACGAGGAGCGCGCACAGTTCGCCGCGTACCAGGCATCGTTCGCGGACGCCGAGGAGGGCAAGTAGCCATGGCCGTGGAAAAGATGTCGATCGCGAAGGCGCTCAACGAGTCGCTGCGCAAGGCCCTCGAAACCGACCCCAAGGTCCTCATCATGGGTGAGGACGTCGGCAAGCTGGGCGGCGTCTTCCGGATCACCGACGGGCTCCAGAAGGACTTCGGCGAGGACCGGGTGATCGACACCCCGCTCGCCGAGTCCGGCATCGTCGGTACCGCGATCGGTCTGGCCCTGCGCGGCTACCGGCCGATCGTCGAGATCCAGTTCGACGGCTTCGTCTTCCCCGCGTACGACCAGATCGTCACGCAGCTCGCCAAGATGCACGCCCGCGCGCTCGGCAAGGTCAAGATGCCGGTCGTCGTGCGGATCCCGTACGGCGGCGGCATCGGCGCGGTCGAGCACCACAGCGAGTCCCCCGAGGCCCTGTTCGCGCACGTGGCGGGCCTGAAGGTGGTCTCGCCGTCGAACGCGAACGACGCGTACTGGATGATGCAGCAGGCCGTCCAGAGCGACGACCCGGTCATCTTCTTCGAGCCGAAGCGCCGCTACTGGGACAAGGGCGAGGTCGCCACCGACGCCATCCCCGGCCCGCTGCACCGCGCCGCCGTGGCGCGCACCGGCTCCGACCTCACGCTCGTCGCGTACGGGCCGATGGTGAAGGTCTGCCTGGCGGCGGCCGAGGCGGCGCAGGAGGAGGGCCGGTCGATCGAGGTCCTGGACCTGCGCTCGATGTCCCCGATCGACTTCGACGCCATCCAGACGTCGGTCGAGAAGACCGGCCGGCTCGTGGTCGTCCACGAGGCGCCGGTGTTCTACGGCTCCGGGGCCGAGATCGCCGCCCGCATCACGGAGCGCTGCTTCTACCACCTGGAGGCACCGGTGCTGAGGGTCGGCGGCTACCACGCCCCGTACCCGCCGGCGCGGCTGGAGGACGAATACCTGCCGGGTCTCGACCGTGTGCTCGACGCCGTCGACCGCTCGCTGGCGTACTGAGAACTGGGGCGTGACAACGATGACGACCGACACTTCCGATGCCGCTCGCGTCCGCGAGTTCAAGATGCCCGACGTGGGCGAGGGCCTGACCGAGGCCGAGATCCTCAAGTGGTACGTCCAGCCCGGTGACACCGTCACCGACGGCCAGGTCGTGTGCGAGGTCGAGACGGCGAAGGCGGCCGTGGAGCTGCCGATCCCCTTCGACGGGGTGGTGCACGAGCTGCGCTTCCCCGAGGGCACGACCGTCGACGTCGGCGAGGTGATCATCGCGGTGGACGTGGCGCCGGGCGCGCCCGTACCTGCCGCCGAGCCGGTCGCCGAGCCCGCCCCCGAGCCCGTTGCGGCTCAGGAGCCCGCGGCGGCCCCGACGGCACCGGCGCCCGCGTCCGGCTCGGGCCGCAAGCCGGTCCTGGTGGGGTACGGCGTCGCCGAGACGTCCACCAAGCGGCGCGCCCGTAAGGGCGACGCGGCGGCGGCCCGCACGGCTGCCGCGACCGCGTCGGCCGCGGTGCAGGGCGAGCCGAACGGCCACGGGCCCGGCTCCGTGGCCACGGCGGTCCGGGAGAACCGGCCGCTGGCCAAGCCGCCGGTGCGCAAGCTGGCCAAGGACCTGGGCATCGACCTGGCGACGGTCGTGCCGACCGGCGCGGGCGGGATCATCACCCGCGAGGACGTGCACGCGGCGGCCACGCCCGTACCGGCCCAGGCGCAGGCGCCGGTCTCCGCGCCGACGCCCGCCGAGCCGGCTGAGGCCCAGGCTCCCGTGCCCGCCGAGGAACTGCCCGCCGTCGCGTCGGGCGCGCGGGAGACCCGGATCCCGGTCAAGGGCGTACGGAAGGCCATCGCGCAGGCGATGGTCGGCAGCGCCTTCACCGCGCCGCACGTCACGGAGTTCGTGACCGTCGACGTGACGCGGACGATGAAGCTCGTCGCGGAGCTCAAGGAGGACAAGGACCTCGCCGGGGTCCGGGTCAACCCGCTCCTGATCATCGCCAAGGCGCTCCTGGTCGCGATCCGCCGCAACCCTGACATCAACGCCGCCTGGGACGAGGCGAACCAGGAGATCGTGCGCAAGCACTACGTCAACCTGGGCATCGCCGCCGCCACCCCGCGCGGCCTGATCGTGCCGAACATCAAGGACGCGCACGACAAGACCCTCCCTGAACTCGCCGGAGCGCTGAGCGAGTTGGTGTCCACGGCGCGTGAGGGCAAGACGTCCCCCGCCGCCATGGCGGGTGGCACGGTCACGATCACCAACGTCGGCGTCTTCGGCGTCGACACGGGTACGCCGATCCTCAACCCCGGCGAGTCCGCGATCCTCGCGGTCGGTGCGATCAAGCTCCAGCCGTGGGTCCACAAGGGCAAGGTGAAGCCGCGTCAGGTCACCACGCTGGCGCTGTCGTTCGACCACCGGCTGGTCGACGGCGAGCTGGGCTCCAAGGTCCTGGCGGACGTCGCCGCGATCCTGGAGCAGCCGAAGCGCCTGATCACCTGGGCGTAGGGGTTTCAGCGGTACGCGTGCCTTGGGCAGTACGCGTACGAGGTGGGTCCGCGCGGAGTTCGCGCGGACCCACCTTCCGTGCGGGGCCTGCCGCCGTCAGGGCTTCACCGCCGCACGAGGCGACAAACCGTGCGGGCGCGACGGCGATATCGCTGCCGATACGGCGAGCTCCGAGAAGGTGGGCGCGGCGCGGCCCGCCGTGCGGAATGCTTCTCGTCGCCCGACACGGCCTGGGCGGAGGCCGCGCGGGAGCGGGGCACCTCTGTGGGCGTGGGGGCGGGCAGCCGGGGCGACTGCCGTTCATTTTCCGGTCAACATGTGAATAATCTCCGGGAATTGGGCTGTGGAGGCGCCTTGTTAGGGTGGCCCGATGGCATCGGTCAAGAAGTTCCAGGTCACTTTCGACTGCGCAGAGCCCGAGCGTGTGGCTCGCTTTTGGTGCGAGGTGTTGGGGTACGCCGTAACGCTGCCTTCTGAGGGACAAGGTTCATGGGCCGCGTGCTCCGATCCCACGGGTGAGGGCCCGCGCATGTACTTTCAGCGCGTTCCCGAGGGGAAGGTCGTCAAGAACCGGGTGCATCTCGACGTGCGGGTCGGCACCGGGCTCGTGGGCGAGGAGCGCCTGACCACCCTTGAGGCCGAACGCGATCGGCTGGTCGCGCTCGGCGCGGTGTGCGTGAACGTGCTGTACGCCGATGAGGAAAACGAGTCCTGCATCGTGATGCAGGACATCGAGGGCAACGAGTTCTGTATCGACTGAGCACCTTCCGGGACGACGAGGTGGGAAGTCGTCCTCGGGCGACGTGTTCGTCGCGACCCCTCGGGAGGCCGCCGTTCGGGCGTTGGCCGCCGACGCCCTCGCCGCCCCGCACGCCACGGAGCCCGAGGCCGTCGACGTGACGGCGTCCGACAAGACCTCGCCGGAACATGCCGACGTACCACGTGAGTTGGCATCGAGCGGCTGAAGCGGCTGATCACCCGGGCCTCACAGTCTTGACGTTCACTCACCGCCGGTGGGCCCGTGCGTTCCGACGCGCGGGCCCACCGGCGTCTTCACATCCCTTGCCATGAGGTCGAGTTCGGCGAAGACGGTCTTGCCGACGGTGCGGGACTCGGCGCCCCAGCGGTCGGCCACCCGGTCGACGATCAGCAGCCCGCGCCCGCTCTCGTCGCCGGCGCCCACGCGCGCCCCGGGCCCGGTCGGTCGCTCGCCGCACGCGTCGCTGACCTCGATCCGCAGGATGCCGGGCATGAGCGCGAGCCGCACCCGGAACAGCCGGTCGGGCACGGCACCGTGCAGCAGCGCGTTGGTCGCCAACTCGCTGACCAGCAGCGCCGCGTCGCTGGACAGCTCCGGGTACCCCCACTCCGTGACGAGCCGGGCCGCACGTCGGCGGCTGAAGGCGACGTTGTGGGGGTGCGGTGTGTAGTCGAGCCGGTCCTCGCGGAGAACGGGGCCGGGGCCGCTCAACCCGTTCGGCCCGGGGCAGGCCCGTACGAAGCCGTTCGGTACGGGACGGGTCGGCACGGATTCGGGTGATGCGTGGCCGGTCGGGCCGGGGCCGTCCGGTACGGGGTCGGGGCCGGGCGTCGGAACGTCTTGGGCTGCGGTCATGGGCGCGAGCTCCTCGGGTGCGTGCGGTGGCATGCCGCGCCTGTGCGAAATGGGCAGGGCGGTGCGCTTCCGCCTATGGGCACGCCGCTAGGTGAGCGGCTGGGCACCGAACGTAGTGAATCACGGGCGTCGGTACAACCTACTTGGAGATATTTATCTCCAACGGGTGATTGTGACTGCTCGGCTACGCCGTGCAGACTGAGCGCGCACGGGAGGTGTTGAACGGTGTCAAAAGCACGTGTGGGCTTGGGGAATCGCGTTTCTACGGTCCTCGCCCGCCAGTTGGGCGGTCAGTTGCTGGCCTTCCGAGAGGCCGCAGGGCTGAATCAGACGCAGGCTGCGGCTGCCCTCAGCGCCCAGGCGGCCAAGATCGCCAAGATGGAACACGGGTGGGTTCCGGTCAGAGATCCGGACGTTGCGGCGCTCTGCCGGGCATATGGCGTCGATGACCCGCAAGTGGTTGAGGGATTGCTTCGGCTGGCCAAGCTCGACCGAGAGCGGCGTAAGGCAAAGGGCTGGTGGACAACTTCGCTCACTCCGGGAAGCCTGCGCGAGTACGTCGCGATGGAGGATGTCGCGCTCAGGGTGCGAACCTGGCAACTTGCTCTGATTCCTGGCCTGTTCCAGACATCCGAGTACGCGAGAGCCCTTGCGGTGGCGGCTGTTTCGCCCGACAGGATCGATGAGATCGAGCGTATCGTTGATGTGCGTGTGCGCCGTCAGCGTCGTCTGCGGGGTGAGAATCCTCTGCGTGTGCACGCGGTGATCTGGGAAGCCGCACTGCGCCAGATGATCGGTGGCTCTGATGTCATGGCACGGCAGTTGGAGCATCTGTGCCAGCTTGCGGAGCAGCCCAACATCGACATGCAGGTGCTTCCCTTCCGGGCAGAGGTGAATCCCTGTAGTGGCGGACCCTTCAATATCCTCTCGTTCGCTGAGGAAGACGCCGTGGACGTGGTGCACATGGACGGGCTGCGCACCACCAACTGGGTGGAAGGAGCGGAGGAAAGCACGGCGTACTCCGAACTGTTCGCACGTACTTGTGCCATGAGTCTGTCGCCATACGATTCGGCGCGGTTCATTGCGAGCATCGCCAAAGGGACGAGTAAATGATCGAGTTCTGCTTCAGAAAGTCCAGCTACAGCGAAGCGCACGGCGAGTGCGTCGATGTGGCTGTCAACGTTGCCGGCATAGTCGCCGTCCGCGACTCCAAGGACCCCGCCAGCCCGGTCCTCGTCGTGGCGTCCGCCGCGTGGGACGCCTTCCGGGCCGGGCTGGTCCGCTCGTCGGACTGACCCGGCCCGCCCGGCTGGCGCTGAGACTCCACCGCCCTCCCTGGTACCAGTAGGGCGAGGGTGCTGCGCGCTTCACGCCGCAGTGTGCGACGCCGGGCGAAGGTCGCGGTGAGGGCGAGGATGGAGACCGTGCCCCCGTAGAACACGGCGGCAATCGTGGAGAGGAGCCCGATGGGCATCGGGCACGCACGTTTCTTCCCCCGCTCGGTCCGCCCAGCTCACAGCCCCGGGCGGGTACGCACGCCGTCAACTCCCTTGCCCGCGCGGACGAGGAGCGTTCCGATGTGCCCTGGATGAGGGGCGTCCAGCACCCGCGCCTCGGCCGTGCCGGCAGCCCGGCCGGGCTCAGTCGATCGTCTTGATCACCCGGGCGGGCACTCCCGCGACCACGGTGCCGGCAGGAACATCACGAGTGACCACCGCACCGGCAGCGACCACCGCACCGGCACCGATGGTCACCCCCTGCGTGATCACGGCAGCCGTCCCGATCCAGACGTCGTCCTCGATGACGATCGGGGCGAAGGAGAGGTACTCGCGGCGCTCGGCCAGGGGCAGTGGATGGCCTCCGGTGATGAGGCTGACCTTCGGGGCGATCATGACGCCGTTGCCGATACGGATGCCTCCCTTGTCCATGAAGGTGCATCCCTGGTTGACGAAGACGTTCTCCCCGAACGTCGTGTTGAGCCCGTACTCGGTAAAGAACGGCGGGTAGATCACCACCGACTCCGGCAGCGGGCCACCGAACACAACAGAAAGTAGTGCCTCGCGACCTTCGCTGTCGCTGAACGGAAGCACGTTCAGTCGAGACGTCGCATCGGTCACCTCCACGATCCGCTCCGCATGACGCGCGAACTCAGGCGTCTGGACATACATGACCTGCTCTGTGCGGGTAGACATGCGCTTATCCCACCACCGCGCAGAACACTCGATCAAACAACCCTGCACCACAAGAGGCACAACCAATAGTTGTGGAAGTAGGGTGGAAGCGTGGATGTTGAAGCGCTGCGGACGTTCGTGGCCGTCGCCGGGACCGGCCAGTTCCAGGCTGCTGCCGACAAGCTGGGGATCAGCCAGCAGGCAGTCTCCAAGCGGATCGCGGCCCTGGAGAGGCACATCGAGGTCACGCTCCTGGTGCGGACCTCCCGAGGCTCCCGGCTGAGCCTGGACGGGCAGGTCTTCCTGCCACACGCCAAGAAGGTCCTGGCGGCCCTTGAGCAGGCCGAGCAGGCCGTGCGCCCCGGCTGCCGTCCCTTGCGCGTCGATGTCCTCAATCGGCGCATCTCCCCGGCCCAGGCCGTCTACCGGTTCTACCGCTCCCACCCCGAGACGGGCCTGGACGCGGTCACGCTGAGCAGGGAGAACGCCGCCCAGGCCGCCCAGGCGGTGCTCGAAGGGACCGTCGACGCGTCTTTCCGTGCCCTGTCGGCAGACCAGGTCCCGGCCGGGATCAGCGCCGAACGACTCCTGGACGCACCCTTGGAGCTCCTGGTCGGTCCCGGCCACCCGCTGGCTGACGCGCCCCGGGTCAGTCCTGCGGACCTGGCTGGCCACCGCATCTGGATCCCCGGGATCAGGCCGGGTACGGAGTGGGCGGCGTTCTACCAGGCGCTGTCCGAGGCCTTCGGCCTGAGCATCGACGCGCTCGGCCCCAACTTCGGTGACGAGGCCCTGATGGACGCGCTGGCCGACTCGGCCTCGTTGGCCACCCTCGTCGGCAGCGGGGACCGGTACCTGTGGCCCCAGACCCACGACCTACGGCGCATCCCGTTGCACGACCCGACCCCGGTCTACCCGCACGTGCTGCTGTTCCGCAGCGGAGACCAGCACCCCGTGCTGACCGCGCTACGCGACTATCTGCGCACCGCAGGCCCGCGAACCCCGCATGACGTGTGGGCGCCAGACTGGGTAGAAAGTTTCACGCCCTGGTGTGGGAAGCGGCCCTCCACGCCCTGATCTGCCGTCCATCCGTCCTCGCCGGCCAGCTCGATCGACTCGTCGGCATCATCGGCATGGACACCGTGGAGCTAAGGGCTGTCCCGTAATCCCCGGCGGGCGCGCGACGACGGCTGCGGCACCTCGCCGCGTTGTCGGAACATCCGCATACATTCGGTATGCGGACGCCCCTCCGCCTTGCGATGCACCACATCCGACGCCGCGCGCTGGTCCACCACGGATTACGGGACAGCCCTTAGGGATCATTCCGCTCGGCGCCGCGCTCAAGATCCCGGCGGCCAACGGCTTCTGGGTCCTGGATGACAGGCTCGTGATCGCCGAGGACTGGCATGCGGAGCTGTGGCTCGACGAAGCCGACAGCGTGGCGACCTACCTGCGGGTCTGGAACACACTCAGGGAATCCGCCGTGTACGGCGTTGACGCGCAGAACCTCATTTGTGCGGCACGACGGGCGTTGCGAGCACGCTGAACTTGCGGGCTGTCAGTGGGCCGACCGCATGGCGAGCGGCTGGGCCGGGCACGGGGGGCACCTGCGGCCCCGGGCCCCGTTGGACACTGGCCAGCGCCTCTTCCTCCGCATGAGGGGGAGGAAGAGGCGCCGCAGCGTGGGCGGGGTGGACGATCAGGGGTGTGCTGGGGCGGTGGCGGTGATCGTGCCCCAGCCGAACCAGTTGCCGCGAGCCGGCCCGTTCAGCACCTGGACCGACCAGGACAACCCCGAACCGGCGCAGAAAGCCGGGGAAACCCGACGCCGCGTCGTTGTGGCCACGATGACCAGTCCCATGAGGCCAGTCCGGAGCCGAAGACGGTAGAGAGGTGGTTGTCGTTGCGCGAGAGGACGAGAAGACGTGGATGTGTATGAAGCCGTGGACAGTCGCCGGGCCGTGCGGGCGTTCAGCGATGAGCCGGTATCCAAAGAGATACTCGAACGAGTGCTGGCTGCAGCGACGCGGGCTCCGTCGAGTGGGAACCTCCAGCCGTGGCATGTGTATGTCGTCACCGGCGAGCCCTTGGCCGAACTGAAGAGGCACGCGACGACCAGGGCACTGGCGGGAGACCCGGGTGATGAGCGGGAGTATCCGATGTACCCGGCCGAACTGACCTCGCCGTATCTGGACCGCTTTTCCGCCGCGGCCGCCCAACGCTACAAAGCGCTGGGAATCGAGCGCGACGACCCCGGCAGGCCCATGAAGATCGCCGCCTTGAACTCGGAGGCGTTCGGAGCGCCGGTCGTACTGTTCTGCTACCTCGACCGGACGATGGGGCCCGGACAGTGGGGGGACGCGGGGATGTACTTGCAGACGGTCATGCTGTTGTTAAGGGCGGAAGGGTTGCACAGCTGCCCCCAAGTGATGTGGACGATGTATCGCAAGACTGTCAGCCAGGTAGTCGGAACCGATGACGGGCTTGTGCTGTTCTGCGGTGTCGCGGTGGGCTTCGAGAAGGAAGGCGTGCCACGGCTGCGTACCGGGCGGGCGGACCTGACAGAAACAGTGAGCTTCATCGGCGTGTGACCGCTAAGCGGTCAAGATCCACAGGGCAGACCTGATGCGCCACCCGGCCCCTCATGCGAGCTGAGATTCCAACTCGCCGAGGCAGACGCTGCCAGCAGCTGGTATTTCGTCCCCCCACTCTCTCGAAGAGCCAGCTGCGGGTGGTTCACATGACGAACATGCACGTCACGTGAAACAGCAGGTCAACGCCACAAAACCGGCCGCGGTCGGAAAACTGGAGTGCAACCCCAACGGCCAATGGGCATGGCTCGAAGACGTGGCCGGACTGCCGATCACCGCCGCAATCGCAGACCTGTTGGAGAACGGAGCGAGTCAGCATGAGTGACCCCCTGCCGTCGGAACACCTACGGGCCGACCTCGCGCGGCGCCTGTCCAAGGCCGGTGCTCTGCGCAGCCCGGATTGGGAAGCGGCCGTGTTGTCAGTACCCCGCGAGGCGTTCCTCTCGCGTGGCTGGTTCGAGTACGGAGAAGGCGGCTGGTACCGGCCCGTGGCCGGAGACTCCGCGGAAGAACTCGCGCGGATCTACGAAGATGACACCCTCGTGACGCAAGTGGCCGGGGGCGTCTTCCCCGACCAGGTCGAGGGGCGCATCGCCGCGGCCCCCTCGTCGTCGTCCACCCTGCCGAGTCTGGTCGTGCGGATGCTCGAAGGCCTGCGGGCGACCGAGGGGACGCGGGTTCTGGAGATCGGCACGGGCACGGGCTACTCGACCGCGCTGCTGTGCCATGTCGTCGGCGAGGACAACGTGACCACGGTCGAGGTCGACGTGGAGGTGTCCGCCCGTGCCGGGATTGCGCTCGCGGGCGCCGGGTACTGGCCTGTCCGCGTGGTCGGTGACGGCTTGGCGGGCTGCAAGGAGGGCGGCCCGTATGACCGCGTGATCGCCACGTGCGGCGTGCACACGGTGCCGGCCGCCTGGCTCGCGCAGACCCGGCCCGGCGGTGGGGTCCTGGTCACGGTCGGCGGATGGATGCACGCATCCGAACTCGTACGGCTCACGGTCGCCGACGACGGAACGGCAAGCGGCCCGGTTCTCGGCGGACAGGTCTCGTTCATGCTGGCCCGCCCCCACCTTCCGCCCCCGCCGGGCATCCTGCCAACCTCTGCGAGGGCGACGCGGTGCCCGCAGAGCTGGGCGCGGATGTGCTCGACGACTGGACCGCCCGGTTCGTCGCGCAGTTCGCCGCACCGCGCGCACAGCGGCTCACACTGGAGCGCGACGGGCGGACGGAACACGTCGTGATCGACGTCAACGCCGAGACGTGGGCGGTCGTCTTCCAGGACGGCGCGCGGTGGATGGTCCGACAGGGCGGCACGGCGCGCCTGTGGGACGAGATCAGCGAACGGCTTGCGCGGTGGCAGTCGGACGGACGCCCGTCCGCCGACCGTATGTGGCTGCACGTGGGCCCCGACGGACAATGCCTCACCTGGACGTAATCCCGCTCCGTATCACTTCGTGCGCCGCTGCCCGTCGTTGGGGAGCCCGGTCGTTGCGGGTGGGCGCGTGGCCCTTCCATCTGTGCTGCGGGCGGCGGTAGTTGAAGGGTGAATACCCGACGTGTCGGGCGTGGTACGTTCTGTGACCTTGAAACTCAATAAGGTGACCCCGGCGGCGCGCCAACGTCCCGGGGTCCGGCACAAGGAGAAGATCCCCTCCTCATGCAGATTCATCGTAGCCGTCATACGTGCGGTTTCACGGTCCTGCCCAACGCGTTGTTGCAGGACCGGCGGTTGTCGTACACCGCTCGTGGCCTTCTTGCCGATCTTCTTTCCCGTCCTGATGGCTGGTCCGAGGACGGTCGGCGCATGGCCGATGCGAGTCCGCAGGGGCGGTTGGCGGTGGCGAAGGCGCTGCGGGAGCTGACGGCCTTCGGGTACTACCGGGTCCACAAAGTCCGTCGTGAGGACGGGACGTTCGTCAGCGAGGCCCACGTCTACGACACCCCGCAGCAGCCCGTTCCGGGCCTTGCCTGCCAGGTCGTGCCGGGTATCGACCGTCCGGGTTCCGGTGGGCCGACCGCCGGTGGCGCGGGTTCCAACCCCGTAAAGAACCGAAGGAAAGAACCCTCCCTCCCCGGTCGACGTCGACCGGGAACGGTCGGTGCGGCCGGCGTTCCCGGCGGTACGGGCGAGCCCTCGAAGGTGCCCGTGGCGTCGAAGGGGCTCGTGGCGTCGAAGGGGCCCGCGGCGTCGAAGGGGCCCGTGGTCGGGGACGAGGTACTCACGGTCAAGGAGGTCTTCGGAACAGGTGTCGGGTCCGGGGACGGTCGGGACCTTGCCGATGTCGATCCGTCGGGGGCCGAGGCCCATGGCGTGGCTGTTGCCACGTTGTTCCGGGTGATCGGTTCGGAAAGGCGTCTGCGGCTCGGTGCGGTCGAGGCGCTCGGTCTGGCGCCGCTGGTCTCCGCCTGGCTGGAGCGCGGGTACGACCAGCGCGACCTCGCCGGGGCCCTTCTGGAGGGGCTGCCCGCTCGTGTGTACTCCGCCCGGGAGTTCCTGCGCGACCGCCTGACCCGGAAACTGCCCCCGCCGCCGGAGCCCTCGTTCCCCGGGTACGCGATGCCCGAGCCACCGCCCGGCTCGGGCCTGCCCCGCTGGGCCGAGTGCGACGAGTGCCGCCGCCCGGTCCCGGACAAGGGCCTCTGCCACGACTGCGCGGCCCCGGCCGACCGAGCAGACCACCCCCGACCCGACGATGACACCGCCATCCGTGCCCGTACGGCCGTCAGAGGTCGCGCACTGGTACGCGCCGCGCTGCGGACGACGTAGCCCCGGATCCGGAGCCGGAGCCGGGCCCATTGGGCTGGTCCCGTCAACCCTGACGGGCACGCCGCCGCCTTGCGACGCGCCACGCCCGACGCCGCGTGCCGATCCGGCCCGGCGCTCAGGGGTGGCGTCGTTGTCAGTGGTGTCGTGCATGATCGGCACGTCAGTTCTTCCACCCCTTCTACAAGGGCGGGGCGCCATGCCGATCACGAACCAGCAGATAGCAGAGCACGCGTTTTTGGGGCTGCTGTACGAGGACTCGTACTTCCCCGATCACGTCGTTGACAAGGGCAGGGCGATCCTGCTGCGGCTGTGCGAGCGGATCGAGGCCGAGCAGCCGTCGGATCTGGCGGCCCTCTGTGTGCTCACCCACGCAGCGACGGAGGAGTTCAACCTTCTGGAGGCGGAGTTCGAAGCAGCCGGGAGCGAGATCGAGACGGTCGCCCGCGAGGAGATCGCCGAGGACTTCTGGATCATCGCGTCGGCCTACGGGTTCACGGATGCGGACGTGGAGGAGCTGATCGCCCCCCGGGACTGGTGAGCCGCGACGGTGGGTTCGGCGGGGGAGGCGCGCCGGTTCCGGACCGACCAGTCGCGGCGAGCGCGAGAAGGCTCGGACCCGCGTACGACAGGAGGGGTCCCGCGCGGCGCGGGACCCCTCCTCGTGCTTCTGGTACGGCTACTTCTTGAAGCCGTAGTCCATGAGCTTCTTCATGTCCGCGGAGCGGGTGGTCGCGCTCGTGGAGGAGAGCACGGTGCCGATGATCGTCTTGCCGTTGCGGGTCGCGGCGAAGACCAGGCAGTACTTGGCCGTAGGGCCGGAGCCGGTCTTCACGCCGATCGCGCCGCTGTAGCTGCTGAGCATCGCGTTGGTGTTGGACCACGACATGTAGCGGTAGCCACCGGACTTCGTGGTGACCTTCTGCTTGGTCGACTTGGTCTTCACGATTGCGCGGAACGTGGAGTTCTTCATCGCGCTGGAGGCGATCTTCGTCAGGTCGCGCGGCGTCGAGTAGTTGGAGCCGTTCCCGATGCCGTCGAACGAGTCGAAGTGCGTGTTCTTCAGGCCCAGGGCCTTGGCGGAGGCGTTCATCTTGCCGACGAACGACTTCACGCGCGCCGCACGGGTGGAACCGGAGCCGAACTTGTCGGCCAGCGCGTACGCGGCGTCGCAGCCGGACGGCAGCATCAGGCCGTACAGCAGCTGGCGGACCGTGACCTTGTCGCCCACGATCAGACGGGCCGACGAGGCGCCCTTGGAGACGATGTAGTCGCTGTACGCCTTCTGGATCGTGACCTTGGAGTCCAGGTTGAGGTTCTTCTGCTCCAGGACGACCTTGGCGGTCATGACCTTGGTGGTGGAACCGGTGGAGCGACGGGTGTCCGCGGTCTTCCCGTACAGGGCCTTGCCGGTCCCGTTGTTCATCACGAAGCCGCCCTTGGCGGTGATCGTGGGGGTGGGCAGTGTGGCGGCCTGTGCGGTGGAGGCGAACACGCTGCCCGCGATGACGGCACCCGCGGTGAGGGCCACGGTGGCAGTGGCAGAAACGCGGTGTATGCCCTTAATGCCGATTTTCAACTTGAGTGCTCCCAAATGCCCCTGAAATGCGGCCACATGAAGGTGCCGCCGGTGATGTGACTCACCGGGGGCGGGAAAGGATGTGCTGATTCCCGGGATTTCTGGGGCAATTTTGGAGTCAAGGAAGTGTCGGCGGAAGGTCAACGGCGATTGAGGAGATAGATCGGTGAGCCGTCGTGTGTGACGCCGTGGGGGTGCAGACAGGCGTGCTTGCGCATGAACCGCAGGCACTCATCGACGCGATGCACGGTGAGGCCCGTGCGGTCGGCGATCGATTCGAGCGGCTGGGCCAGTTCACCTTCCGCCGCCAGTACGGGGGCGATGCTGACGGCGACGGCCCATACGTCCTCCGTGACCGACATGCGGGACCGCCAGTCGTCGAGGACGGCCTCGGCCGTGGGGCGGACCGGCCGGGGGCGTGGCTGTGGCGCCGGCTGCGGTGGCACGGCGGCGGCGTGGGGGTGATTCAGGGGCGGGGCCGACACGTCGCCGGTGGCGAACAGGGTGTCGAGGCGGTCGGCGATACGTTCCAGGGCGCGTGCGGTGGCCTGCTGCGCGCGCAGGGTTTCACGCTGTGCGGCTGCGAACTGCTCGTCCAGCCGGATGTTCCGTTCCTCAAGGCGGGCGATCGCCTCGGCCACCCGACCGGGAAGGGGGTGGACGACGGTGGGGGTGGGCGGGACCGCTTCCGGTTCCGGTTCCGGCGAGACCGTGCGAGAGCCGGCGAGAGAGTACGATCCTTCTCGCTGGACCGTAACGACGATGTCGACGACCCACTCCTTGAACGGCTGGCACGAGGGCTTCGTGCAGCCGTTGACGAGGTGGAGCAGCCCTCGTAGGTCGATGAGATTCAAGTCTCGACGCCACTCCCTACCTGCGGGAATGCTGAGACCATAACCTCCAGTCACTGTCTCAAGACAGTCTCGGTGTGTCTCGGGTACATGGTCGAGGAGAGTCTTCTGGGGGTTCGTGTACCCCAGGTGTTTGCACACGTCCACCGCCGGAAACCAGTGCTCCCCGTCCGGCATCGTCAGTCGCCGGATGCGGGCACCGGTCGCCCCGTGGACGAAGTCGCTGATGTCGATCGCGTCCGGCCGTACGGCATTCCGTCCCGCTGCGCCGGTCGCTTCCGTCGCGTTTTCCGTGGTCATCGGAAACCACCTCCGTAGCGGAACGTAAAGCGGAGCAAAGCTCGGATGCCCACGGAAGCGGGAACTTTCATCACATCGAGGAGGGGTGGCGAGGTTTCGCCCGTCCTGATCCCGACCCGCGTCCGTCCAGGATGCGTCCCGGCCGGGTCCGTAGATTGGACGATTTAATGATGTACGCATGTTGTATCTATCATGTGTGCATGCCTTCCCCTCTCCCCGTCGTGAAGATCCCTGCCGCGCCCACAACCGAGTCCACCGTGAAGACCGACGTGAAGGTGTCCGCGAAGTCGGCCAAGCCGGCGAGGGAGGCCAAGCAGCCGCCCGCGGCCGAACGGGTCTACGCCCATGTCAAGGAAGCGGTCCTGAACCGTCGTTACGAGGGCGGCACGCTGCTCACCGAGGGCCATCTCGCCGAGGCGGTCGGGGTGTCGCGCACCCCGGTGCGCGAGGCGCTGCTCCGGCTGGAGGTCGAGGGGCTGCTCAAGCTCTACCCCAAGAAGGGCGCCCTCGTGCTCGCCGTCTCCGCGCAGGAGATCGCCGACGTGGTGGAGACCCGGCTGCTGGTCGAGGAGTTCGCGGCCCGCAAGGCCGTTCCCGCTTCGGCGCGGTTGATCGAGCGACTCGAAGAACTGCTGGACGAGCAGCGGCAGTTGGCCCGGGATGGTGACCTGGCGGCGGTGTCCGTGAAGGACCGCTGTTTCCACGCGGAGATCGTGCGCAACGCGGGCAATGGCATCCTCGCCCGCCTCTACGACCAGTTGAGGGATCGTCAGCTGAGGATGGGGGTCGCCGTGATGGAGGCGCATCCGGACAGGATCGCCGCGAACATCACCGAACACGGCGAGCTGCTGGAGGCGATCAGGTCCGGGGACGCGGACGGCGCCGCGCAGGTCGTACGGCGCCACGTGGGCCGGGTCAAGGTGCTGGTCAGGGGTGAGGACCGGTGAGTTCGGGCGCCGCTCCCACCCTTTCATTGCCCGGCGATCCACCCGGCGGCCGGCGTGCCGCATGGGTGTGGGGCATCGGGGTCGCCGTCTACTTCGTCGCCATCATCTTCCGTACCAGCCTGGGCGTCGCCGGACTCGACGCCGCCGACCGATTCCACGTCAACGCCTCCGCACTCTCCACGTTCTCCATCCTTCAGCTGCTCGTCTACGCGGGCATGCAGATACCTGTCGGCCTGATGGTCGACCGGCTCGGCACGAAGAAGGTCCTCGCGCTCGGGACCGTCCTGTTCACGCTCGGGCAGCTCGGCTTCGCGCTCTCGCCCTCGTACGGCATGGCGCTGGCGTCCAGGGCCCTGCTCGGCTGCGGCGACGCGATGACGTTCATCAGTGTGCTGCGGCTGGGCGCCCGCTGGTTCCCGGCCCGGCGCGGTCCGCTGATCGGCCAGATCGCCGCGCTGTTCGGGATGGCGGGCAACCTCGTCTCGACGCTCTTCATCGCGCGGGCCCTGCACGGGCTCGGCTGGACCACCACCTTCGTCGGCAGCTCCGTCGCCGGGGTCGTCGTTCTGGTGCTTCTGCTCCTGTTCCTGAAGGACCACCCCGAGGGGCACGAGCCGCCGCCCGTCGCGCACACGGGCGCGGCCTTCGTGCGCAAGCAGATCGCCGCCGCCTGGCGGGAACCGGGCACCCGGCTCGGCATGTGGGTGCACTTCACCACGCAGTTCCCGGCCATGGTGTTCCTGCTGCTGTGGGGGCTGCCGTTCCTGGTGGAGGCGCAGGGGCTCAGCCGGTCCACCGCCGGTGAGCTGCTGACGCTGGTGGTGCTCTCCAACATGGCGTTCGGGCTCGTCTACGGGCAGGTCATCGCCCGGCACCACGCGGCCCGTGCCCCGCTGGCCCTGGGGACGGTCGCGGTGACGGCGCTGCTCTGGGCGTCGGTCATCTTCTTCCCGGGCGACCACGCTCCGATGTGGCTGCTGATCGTCCTGTGCGTGGTGCTCGGCGCCTGCGGTCCCGCGTCGATGATCGGCTTCGACTTCGCGCGGCCGGCGAACCCGCCGGAGCGGCAGGGCACGGCGTCGGGCATCGTCAACATGGGCGGCTTCACCGCCTCGATGACCACGCTGTTCGCCATCGGTGTGCTGCTGGACAGCACCGGTGACGACTACCGGATCGCGTTCGCCTCGGTCTTCGTGCTGGAGGCGCTCGGCGTCGTCCAGATCCTGCGGCTGCGCTCCCGGGCCGCGCACCGCGAGCGCGAACAGCACGTGATCAGCCGTGTGGAGGCCGTGCACGTACCGGTGTGACTGGTGTGAGCGGTGTGAGCGGTGTGATCCGCGTGCCGTGCGGCCGTCCACGACCGCCGGCCCGTGCGATCCGCCCGCGCGGGCCCGGCCCTGTGCCCGCGTGGTGCCCGTCGGGCCGGCTCGGCGGCGCGCCCGTCCTCGTTCGACGGGCGCCGCCGACCTCGGTGGCACGGGTGGCACCGGAGGAGGCGTCAGGACGCCAGGACCCCACGCCGTAGGGCGACGCGGCAGGACTTCACGGCGTCACGGCGAAGTTCCGCAGGATCGCGTCCGCCAGGTCCTGGTCGCCCTCGACCTTGACTCGATCCGGCACCGCGCCCGCGCGCATCCGCCCGCAGGCCAGCCGGGAGTACGTCTCCCAGTCCATCGCCAGGGTCACGGCCGGCCCGAGCGACGGCGAACCGTCCACCGAGCCCCGGCCCTCCGCGTCGACCCTGACCGTGCGCAGGAACTCCACCGGGCCGTTCACATCGATCACCACCGCCGAAAGCGGCGGCGCCCCCGCGTCCTTGGCGACCACCTTCGGCAACGCCTCCAGCAGGACGTCCCGGACGATGGTGGCCCCGGGCGAGTCCAGGTTGCCGGGCCGGCCCAGTGCCACCCGCAGATCCTGCTCGTGCACCCAGACGTCGAAGGCCCGCATCCGCAGGGCCAGTTCAAGGGTCTGCTCGGTGCCGAGCGGGGCTCGGACCATGGTCTCCGGGGCGCGGTTCTCGTTGCGGAGCTGACGGGCGCGCCGAATGATCGTGTACTCCAGTTCGGCGAGCATCTCCGGCGAGGTGTGGTGGCGCCGCACGTCGACCTGCATCTCCATGTAGCGGGCCAGGTCGTTCTGCATGTGGTACAGGTCACGCGGCAGTGAGTGGATCGGGCGCGGATCGCCGAGCTGTTCGGACTCCATGCCGATGATGTGCGACACGATGTCGCGCACGGACCAGGCGGGACACGGCGTACGGCCGTTCCACTCCCCTTCGGCGAGCGGCTTCACCAGCTCGGCTATCGCCTCGATGGAGTGGGTCCAGGCATCGGCGTAGTTCTGAAGGCTGGGATGGACGGTCACGGGACCCCTCGTGCGGTTCTGCGGTGCATGGGCTGGAGTGCTGGGCGCGGGCGGCGGACTGCGTGGGAGGTTCGATCGCTAAGTTACGCTGCGAGCAGGCACCCCGGCAGTGCTTTCGTGTGACGATCGTAGGCCTGTGTTGACGACTCGAATGCCAGGACGGTGGTAGTGTGCGCGCCTCCCTCATCCAGATCGCGGTAGACCCGGACGAATCCGTCGATTCCCGCAGGCAGCGTGCGGCTTCGCTGGTCTCCGCCCAGCGCGGCGCGGATCTGGTGGTCCTGCCCGAGCTCTGGCCGGTCGGCGCCTTCGCGTACGACTCCTTCCGGGACGAGGCCGAACCGCTCCAGGGGCCCACCCACACCATCATGGCGAAGGCCGCGGCGGACGCCGGTGTCTGGCTGCACGCGGGCTCCTTCGTCGAGCTCGCGCCCGACGGCACGCTCTACAACACCGCGCTCGTCTTCACGCCCGAGGGCGAGCGGGCCGCCGCGTACCGCAAGATCCACCGCTTCGGCTTCGACCAGGGCGAGGCGGTCATGATGGGCGCGGGCGAGGGACTGGTCACGGTGGACCTGCCGCAGACCACGCTGGGCCTCGCCACCTGTTACGACCTGCGCTTCCCGGAGCTGTTCCGGGGGCTGGTGGACGCGGGCGCCGAGACCCTGGTCGTCGCGGCGGGCTGGCCCGAGCGGCGCCGCTCGCACTGGACGCTGCTGGCCAGGGCCCGCGCCGTCGAGAACCAGGCGTACGTCCTGGCCGTCGCCACCGCCGGAACCCACGGCGGGGTCCCGCAGGCCGGCCACAGCATCGTCGTCGACCCCTGGGGCGAGACGCTCGCGGAGGCGGGTGCGCAGGAGGAGGTGCTGAGCGTGGAGTTCGACCCGGAGAAGGTGGCGACGACCCGCGAACAGTTCCCCGCGCTCAAGGACCGTCGGCTCGGACTGGCCCCGCCTCCGGTCCGCGCGTAGCCACAGGTCCGGTCCGCGCGTACAGGTGGCCCCGGGCTCGGCCCGGCCCGGCCCGGCCCGAGCCGAGCTGGGCTGGGCCGGGCCGGGGCGGTCCTGATCGAACCGGGCCGGGCCGGGTCAGCCCTCGTGCTCCTTCTCCGCGAGCACGATGACGCACACCGACACGGCGATGAGCAGTGCCGCGTCGGCGTCCTCCCGCACGATGTCGATGCCGTAGGTGTCACGGACGGTCAGCCGGCGGCGCGAGATCTGGGCCAGCAGCTCCCCGTCGTACTCGACGGCGAATTCGCGGTCGAGGATCCTGCCGCCGACGTCCAGCTCGGTGCCGTCGACCAGCGTGACCCGGTAGTGGTTGCGCAGCAGCGACAGTCGCTTGCGCCTGATCGTGGCGAGCTGTTCGCCGCCGCGCTCGATGAGCATCGTGTCGCGGAGGCTGAACAGCTTCTTATGGATTTCGACCAGTACGCGGCCCTCGGTGTCCTTCAGCTCGAAGGTGTCCCGCAGCCGCATGGCCTTGCCGTCGACGAGGAAGACCTTGCGGCCGTCCGTGTCCTCGATCCAGTAGTCGTCACCGATACCGAAGAGGCGTTCCCGCACCTGGAATCTCATGGCCCACAGGTTCCCCCATGACCCTCCGGAACACGCGGACCCCGGGAACACGCGGACGCCGGGAACACGCGGACCCCGGGAAGACGCGGACCCCGCCTCCGGAGCACATGGACCCCTACGGAACCCTCCGGCCCGCGCGCACCCTCCGGAATGCGTGAGGGCCACGGTGCTGTTGACTTTCGACATGTCAACACGTGCGCGCGTCAGGGCCCCCGAGCTGATCGGCAAGGGCGGCTGGCTCAATACGGGAGACCGGCAGTACACCCTTGCCGACCTGCGAGGACGCATTGTCGTCCTGGACTTCTGGATGTCCTGAATCATTGAGGGAACTCCAGATAGGGTGAAGCCGTGCATAACCACACCATTGCTGACCTGTACCTACGCCTGTCACTGGACCGGGAGGGCAAGACAGCAATCGACCGCCAGGAAGCCGACTGCCGAGCTTGGGCGGAGCGCAATGGGATCACGGTCCGCAAGGTCCACATCGACCGGGGACGGTCCGGTTACAAGAGCGTCAGCCGCAAGGGCTTCGACGCTGCGATCACCGCAGTGACATCCGGAGTCGTCGGCGTGCTGATCGTGTGGAAGCTTGACCGGTTGAGCCGCAAGGGAATCGGTGAAGTGGGCAAGGCGCTGGACGACTTCAGCCGTGCGGGTGGACGACTCGTGTCCGTCATGGACGGTCTGGACACGTTGAATGACAGCGCCCGCGTCACCATCGCACTCCTCGCCGAGCTTGCCCGCAATGAGTCCCGGAACCTGGGAATGCGCGTCGGCAGCGCTAAGCGGTACCTGCGGCAGCGTGGCCAGTGGATTGGCGGTCAGCCCCCCTATGGACTCAAGGTCGACCCGGATACCAAGAGGCTTGTACATGACCCGGAGACGGCTGTTTACGCGCGTCTGATCGCTGATGAAGCGCTCTCGGGGAAGGCGCTGGTTCATGTGGCTCGGTTTCTGAATGAGCACGGGATCGAGTCGGCGCGTGGTGGACTGTGGAATTCGTCCAGCGTGATGCAACTGCTTCGCGGACCTGCCTTCGCCGGTCTCATGCCTCAGACCGTGTACGAAGAGGCGGCGGACGGAACCCGGAAGTACAGCTCGAAGGTCATTCCGTACCGCGACCCCGAGACGCTGGACACCGTAAGCATCGGTGAAGGCATCATCACGGTGGGAGAGCGCGAACTCGTCATCAGACAGCTTGAATCCCGCACCTTCCCGCTTGCCGGAAAGCGTCACGGACACAAGCAGGGAACGGCGCTCCTCACCGGTATTGCCCGCTGTGGTCTGTGCGGGTCACGTATGAGCCAGGCGGGAACGTCATATGTCTGCTCCTCGAACCGGATGGGACGTGGCTGCATTGGAGTCAGCGCACGAGTCGAGAGCCTCGATGCCTATGTGAGCGATGCTTTTCTGAGCCGTCTTCCCGCGCTTGAGCCCGACGACGACCTGCTTGCCGTCATCGCGGAGCGCTGGGTGAAGCAGGAAGACCCGGAAGTGTTTGCGAAGCGCGATGCGATCGAGGCGGAGATCAGGGAAGAGGAAGCGCGTCTCACTGACCTTGAGGAAGCTCGTTACGTGCGCGGCGAGTTCAGCGGAGCGGAAGCCATCGACCGATACAACAGGCTTGCCGGAAGGCTCCGAGGGCGCATTGACGGGCTGCGCGTCGGCCTCGCCGAGATGCCCGCGCCGACCATTGATATTTCCCCGCTACTGGACGGTGAGCTGCTACGGAAGGCGTGGGTGACGGACGATACGGCGGCGCGTCGGGAACGGCTCCGGCTTGCGATGGACTCCGTGACCGTCAGCAAGGGGCGGCGTGGGGCGCGTTTCGTCGGTCGTGAGCGCTGCGAGATCGCGTGGGCTGAGCACTAGGGTTACCTGAGAGTTAGCCTTTTCCAACCTGCTGCAGAACGTGGTGAGGTCGCTGCGACTGCGGTGCTCGACTGTTTCATACACCTTCGGTGTCCAGCCGCTCCGCGGACTGGAGCAGGTACTCAGGCAGTTTTGAACTGGCCGCCAACACCTCGATGCCGATAAGGCGGCCATGTTCGTCGAAGTCGAGGTTGATCACGGCGTCGGCATCCACCGGATCGCAGGGATACATGCGCGCGGACTTCACGCAGGCCTGTGGTTCGATGAGGTACACGTACGCTGCGTCCGCAGCCTTGTCGTAAGTCACTCTGACGTCTGCCACGGTGAGCGGCTCCCTTGGTGTCGTTGATGGCGGCGCTGTCCTTGTCCATGCTTCAGGCTGCGCCGACCTCACGCTGACATGGCGCGGTGCAAGGCCAGGACGGCCTTGACGATGTCGGTGATGCGGGCGGTGCTGCAACGGAGTTGCGCAGGAGCCGCCAGCTCTTGAGGGTGGCGTTGGCCTGCTCGCCGACGGCTCGGATGCTGGCGTGGGAGGAGTTCACCGCCCGCTTCCCGGCTGGGAGCGTGCTCCAGCGGCCCCGGTAAGGCACCCGGATCGTCCTCCGAGCTCCCTGATATCCCTTGTCTGCCCACGTCCGGATGCCGGCTTGGGTGAGCGCTTCGATGATGGCGTGGGTTCGTGCGGCCTTGATGTCGTGGACGGCGCCTGGCAGGGCAGGTGAGGCCCAGAGCAGGCGTCCCAGCGGATCGGTGATGACCTGGACGTTCATGCCGTGGCGTTTGTGCTTGCCGGAGTAGTAGGGGCGGTCGGTGGTGATGCGGTCGATGGACAGCAGAGAGTCCGCTTCCGATGCGCGGGCAACGCAACTCATGGCTCTGGCACCACAGTTCGATGCATTTCGCGCGCCGCTGAACGACCCTGCGTCATGGGTGCGGAACCTGGGCACCGCACCTCGCAGCGTGCATGTGTGCACTTCTGCGGTGTGGAAGGCGTTCGTCACGGCGGAACCCGTCTTGGCTCGCTCGCTGGGCACGGTGACGGGCAAGCGCGCCTTGTCGCAGCGATGGACAAGCGCTTTGGGGCGTGCCGGAAGCTTGCTGTGGCTAAGGCGCGAAAGGCTCAGAGGGAAAGTGCCACGGCCATTGCCAATGGCTCTGAAGGTGTCCTGTGCGACGCTGTATCGGGCGCTTGCCGACACGGAGTGACCCCGACCCGAGAGACCGTTCGCCTATGGGTGGGCGGTCTCTCTCGTGATCGGGTACGCATAGTCAGACGTTCGCGGGTACGCCCCTGTCCCAGAGTTCTTCGCTGTGCTCCGCAAAGCGATCGAACATGCCGCTGTTCCCCTGTCTGCGCAGGTGGAGGAGAGGGGAGTCGTGTCCGACCAGTCGGGCGAGGTGGGGTGTCACCAACGCGTGCTGATCGAAGCGGAAGACTGAGAGGCTCACATGATTCATCGCGTCTTCCCGGGCGCTGAACCGGGCTTCAATCCCTTCCACGGGGCCGAGTCGGTCCAGATGTTCCAGCGTGATCCTGATGCGTGTGGAGACGGTCAGGGCCACGTCTTCGATGCCTTCGCGCTGACGGGTCACTTCTCCATCGGGATCGCCCAGCAGGAAGCGCACACGGCATCCTGAGTCGGCCTTCCGGCGGAGCGTCTCAGGGAATGCGGGCACCTGAGTCCAGAGGAAGTAGTTCGTGTACCCGGCGAAGAACAGGTCTCCGCTCGCGTCGCTGACCAACTCGCTCCACACCGTAGAGGAACACGCGGAACGGTACGGATAGCTGTGGACGAGTTCACGGTCATGCCCGCTCTTGATGCGGTCCTTGACTACCTGCGGCCAGATCATCTCTTCGTCCACCCCCAACGCCCGGCAGGCGTCATCGCGGTTTCGTGCATGAGGCGTCAGCTCTGCGTCCGCGAGCCAACGTTCGACTGTCTTGCCAGTCACACCAATATGCATGGCAAGCTGACGTGGAGTGAGACTGGCATCCGCCATAGCTGAGCGTAGCGAAGAGTTCAAGAGGTCTCCCGTTGACGTTTGGGCCTTTCTGGGACCGTAGCGGGCAACGGCTCAACTGTCCCCGCCTCGGGCGCAGATACGTCCGTGAGGAAACGCCACGATGGCGGCATGAGCGAACCGACGCGGTACCAGACAAACCCGGTTGAACTTCCGTTGTGCTTCGAGCTGGAGCCGACACCTGTGGAGGGGTGCGCGGGATGCGCCGAACTCGCCGACGTGCGGGACCGTGCGCGTGCGGGGGGCGATATGACCACGGTGACCGACTGCAACGTCTTCTTGCGCCGTCACCCGGACGGTCACGAGTGATCACGCGGGCGGACATCGGTACTCGGGTTGAGGATGAGGCGGGGCGTGTCGGCATCCTGCGCGACGTGATCCCCGACCATGAGGATCCTGCCGAATCCCCAGGTCGTAAGCGTCCTACGGCGTTCCTGCGGCCCGTGGGCGGGGGCGCTGAGTGGCTGGTGTCCCCGGACGTAGTGAGGCTTGCGTGGTGAGGCGGCGCCGTCGTACCCACTGCGGCAGCAGTGGCACCCTTGACGGCATGAGTAAGCGTGCCCGCGTCCGCGCTCCTGAGCTGCAAGGACGGTCCTGGATCAACACCGGCGGCAAGGAACTGTCCCTCGCGGACTTCCGGGGTCGCACATTGGTGCTAGATTTCTGGACCTTCTGCTGTGTGAACTGTCTGCACGTCCTCGACGAGCTGCGCGAGCTGGAGGAGAAGCACCGCGACACCGTCGTGATCATCGGGGTCCACTCGCCGAAGTTCGTCCACGAGGCCGAGCACGAGGCGGTCGTCGACGCGGTCGAGCGGTACGAGGTCCGGCATCCGGTCCTCGACGACCCGGAGCTGGCGACCTGGAAGCAGTACGCCGTACGGGCCTGGCCCACCCTGGTCGTCATCGACCCCGAGGGCTACGTCGTCGCGCAGCACGCGGGCGAGGGCCATGCGCACGCCATCGAGAAGCTGGTCGAGGAGCTGGAGACGGAGCACGCGGCGAAGGGCACGCTGCGGCGCGGCGACGGCCCCTACGTCCCGCCCGAGCCGGTCGCCACGCATCTGCGGTTTCCCGGCAAGGCACTGCTCCTGCCCGACGGGGGCTTCCTCGTCTCCGACACCACCCGTCACCGCCTGGTCGAGCTCGAAGCGGACGGCGAGACGGTGCGCCGCCACGTCGGTACCGGCGACCGGGGATACGCCGACGGCGCGGCAGACGAGGCCCGGTTCTCCGAACCGCAGGGACTCGCCGTGCTGCCCGACGGCCGGATCGCGGTCGCGGACACGGTGAATCACGCCCTCCGGGCCCTGGACCGCACCACGGGAACGGTGACGACCCTCGCCGGTACCGGTCGCCAGTGGTGGCAGGGGTCGCCGACGTCCGGCCCGGCCCGCGAGGTCGACCTCTCCTCGCCCTGGGACGTCGCCTGGTTCGCGGACCGGCTGTGGATCGCCATGGCGGGGGTCCACCAGCTGTGGTCCTACGACCCCGCGACGGAGACCGTGCGGGTTGCGGCGGGCACGACCAACGAGGGCCTGGTCGACGGACCGGCCGAGGCGGCGTGGTTCGCCCAGCCCTCGGGGCTCGCCGTGTCGGCGGACGGGGAACGGCTGTGGGTCGCGGACTCGGAGACGTCGGCGCTCCGGTACGTCGAGCGCGACGGCACCGGCTTCGCCGTCCGTACGGCCGTCGGCACCGGGCTCTTCGACTTCGGGCACCGCGACGGTGCCGCGGACCAGGCGCTGTTCCAGCATCCGCTGGGGGTGACCGCCCTGCCCGACGGGTCCGTCGCCGTCTGCGACACGTACAACCACGCGCTGCGGCGCTACGACCCCGCGAGCGACGAGGTCACCACCCTGGCCACGGATCTGCGCGAGCCCAGCGACGCCGTGCCGGCCGACGGCGACCTCGTGGTCGTCGAGTCCGCCCGGCACCGGCTGACCCGGCTGCGGCTGCCCGAGGAGGCCGTCCGCGTCGACGACCGGGCGCACCGCACGCAGCGGGCCGCCACCGAGATCGCTCCCGGCACGCTCCGGCTCGACGTGGTCTTCCGGGCGCCCGCCGGCCAGAAGCTGGACACCCGGTACGGCCCGTCGACGCGGCTGCTGGTCTCCGCGACCCCGCCGGAACTCCTGGCGGAAGGGGCCGGTGCCGGTACCGGCCTCTTCCGCGACCTGGTCCTGGCCGACGGGATCACCGAGGGGGTGCTGCACGTCTCCGCGATGGCCGCCTCCTGCGACGACGATCCGTCGAACGAGTACCCGGCCTGCCACGTCCACCAACAGGACTGGGGCGTCCCCGTCCGCTTGAGCGCGGAGGGAACGCCCCGACTGCCGCTGGTGCTGGCAGGGCTGGACGAGCAGGAGCAGGAGCAGGAGCAGGAGCAGGAACAGGAGCAGGAACGGGCCTGACGGCGCGCGCGGAGCCCCGGACGCGGAGGGGCTTCCGCGCCGGGAGAGGTGTGGGCGGTGTGTGCGGTGTGCGCGGCGAGGCGGGGGCCGCGTCCCGCGGGGCTCGTCGTACGGCCGGGCTCAGCGGGTCAGGAGGTGCCCGCCTGCTTCATGGAGCTCACCGCTTCGGCGACCGTGCTCCGGTACAGGCCGAGCTTCGGGTCGCGCACCTTCACATCGGGGCCGAGCTCGAAGTTCTGCGTCTCCGCGTTGGGCATGTGGTCTCCGTCGGCGAGCACGCTCATCTCGTTGATCCAGGTCAGACCGTTCGCGCCGCTCGGGTTGAGGTCGATCACCGCGATGGCGGCCGTCTTGGGCTTGACCGGGTACGCGGGTGCGCCGCCCAGGCCGCCGGGGACGGCCGGCGCGATGTCGGAGCTGTGGTCCGAGGCCTTCGCGGCGCCCAGGCTGACCCGCGGGAAGTAGCTCAGACCGCAGGAGTTCGCGCCGACGTTGTTGACCTCGATCACGTGCTGGGTGGCCGAGCCCTGGCGGGGGTACACGCGCACCGACAGGTCCCCGCTCTTGCACGGGTGCGCGTAGGCGTAGCTGTCGCTGGTGTTGCCGCCCCCCGTGCTGGTGCTGCCGTTGGACGTGCCGGTCTTCGAGGTGCCCGTCTTCGTGGTCCCGGTGTTCTGCGCGGCATCGCCGGACTTCGCGGTGGTCGCGGTCGCCCCGTCGGTGGCGGACTGGGAGGAGTCCGCCCCGGCGGCAGCCGCCGCGGCGTCGTTCGCCGGGCCGGCGGACTTCGTGCCGGTGTCGTCGTTGCCGCCGCAGGCGGTGAGGGCCAGGGCGAGCACGGCGGTGGTCGCGGCGGCGAGGGCGGCGGAGCGGCTGCGGAAGGTACTCATGGTTCTTTTCCCCCGAGTGTGACGAGTGTGACGGGTGCGATGGGAGGCGGACGCCTCGGCCCCGGTCATCCGGCGGGCGCCTCTGACCTGCTGACATCCATGAGTCTGGGGCGCGTCGCTCATGTTCCGCTGTTGTCCCGCTGACGTCCCGCTGACGTTCCCGCCCGTTCGAACGGTGGGAACGCACGCGGCGGCGCAGGCTCAGACGTCGCCGACGGCGAGCCGTCTGACCGCCTCTTCGTACCGTCTGCGGTACTCCGCGCGTGCGGTGACCCGCAGCAGGGCTTCGAGGGCCCGCACCGCCCCGTGGTCGTACTCGGCGCGTTCCGCCTCCGCTGCCGCCAGGTTCAGCATCCGGATGCCCTCCTCCTCGTCGCCGAGCGCCAGCCTGGCCTCTCCGTCGACGGTCAGCAGCAGTACCCGGCGGGCCTCCTCCCGTTCGGGCCCGAGGCCGAGGGCCGCGCGGGCGGAGTCGAGGGCGTCCTGAGGCCGGTTCGCGGTGAGCTGCATCCGGGCGAGATGCTGCAGGGCGAGCATCTCCGTGTGCGCGTCGCCCTCCTCGCGTGCCAGGCCGACGGCGCGGGCGCAGTCCTCCAACGCCGCGTCGAGCCCGCCGTCCTCGGCCTGGACGACGGCCAGGTTGATCAGCGCGGTCGCCTCGCCGAGCCGGTCACCGGCCTGCCGGGCGAGACCGGGCGAGCGTTCCAGCAGGGCGATGGCCTCCGCGGTCCTGCCCTCCTCGGTGAGCACCCAGCCCAGCAGGTTGAGCACCCGCGACTCGGCGTACGGGTCCTTCTCGGCGCGGGCGGAGCCGAGGGCCAGTTCCAGCAGCGGCGACCAGTTGTCCCGTACCCGCCACACGACCTGCGGCCACTGGAGGAGGACGATCCGCCAGGCCCGGTCGTGGTGTCCCGCGGTCCGGGCCGCCACGGCGGCGAGGGCCAGATCGTCGCGTTCGGCGGCCAGCCAGCGCATGGCCGTCGCCCGGTCGGTGAAGTCCCGGACCGCGGCGGGCGCGCGGAAGTCCTCCGGCAGGACGAAGCAGGGCTCACCGCCGGGTTCGGCCGTGTCGGCGGCGGCGAGCGCGGTGGCGATGTAGTGGTCGAGGACATTGCGGAGCGCCTCGTCCGCGGACGCCGGGTCCAGGCCGCGGGCGTAGAGGCGCACCAGGTCGTGCAGAATCCAGCGCCCGGGAGCCGTCTCGGTGACGAGATGGGCGGTGGCGAGCCGTTCCAGTGCCGCCGCGGCGGTGACCGGGTCCGTGCCGGCGAGCGCGGCGGCCGTGTACGGGTCGAAGTGGCTGCCGGGGTGGTGTCCGAGCCGGGTGAACTGGTGGACGGCGTCCGGCGACAGCTGCTGCACGGTCAGACGTAGCGCGGCCGGGACACCGGTGTCGTCCACATCGAGGTACGTCAGCCGGCTGCGTTCGTCGGCCAGTTCGTCGGCCAGGCCCGCCAGTGTCCAGCGGGGGCGCCCGGCCAGCCGGGCCGCGGTGACCCGCAGGGCCAGGGGCAGGCCCCCGCACAGCTCGGCGAGCCGCCGGGCCGCCACGGGTTCGGCGAGGACCCGTTCCTCGCCGAGTACTCCGGCCAGCAGGGCGGTGCCGTCCCGGGGTTCGAGGACATCGACCGGCACGGGGCGGGCCGCGTCCGAGGCGATGAGGCCCTCCAGCCGGTTCCGGCTGGTGACCAGCGTGACGCAGTCGGCGCCGCCGGGCAGCAGCGGCCGGACGGAGGCGGAGTCGCGGGCGTTGTCGAGGACGACGAGCAGTCGGCGCCGGTCGGTCAGCGACCGGAACAGCGCGGCCGCCGCGGACACGGACTCCGGGACGCGACGCGGTGCGACGCCCAGCGCCAGCAGGAACTCGCGCAGGACCTCCATGGGCGCGGTTTCACCGGTGTCGCTGAACCCGCGCAGATCGGCGAAGAGCCGCCCGTCCGGGAAGGCGGCGGCGTTGCGGTGGGCCCAGTGGAGGGCCAGCGCGGTCTTCCCCACCCCGGCCGGTCCGGTGACCAGGCAGACGGGTGCCTCGCCCGCCGCAGCCCGGCCGAGCGCGGCCAAATCGGCGGCCCGCCCCTGGAAGCCGCGGGGCGCGCGGGGGAGCAGATCGGCGGGGCGCGGTTCGCCGGCCGACGGGGCCGGAGCCGGGGCGGTGGGGGCATGGGGAGGCGGCGGGACGGCTGCGCGGCCCGCGAGACCCGGTCCGCCCGCACGGTCCGTCTGGACCGCGTGGTCCGTGCGGGCCGGTGTGTGGTGCGCTTCGTCCGTGCGGGCCGTTCCGGCCGCGCGGTCGGTCCCGTCCGCTCCTTTGGCCGTACGTTCCGGCTCGGCGGCGCGCTCCGGGCCGACCGCGCGCTCCGGGCCGACCGCGCGCTCCGGGCCGGGGGCGCCGCGCAGGATCAGGGCGTACGCGTCGGCGAGTTCGTGTCCCGGGTCGATGCCCAGCTCCTCGGCGAGCAGCCGTCGGGTGCGGTGGAACCAGTCCAGCGCCTCGGACTGGCGCCCCGCCCGGTACAGCGCCGTCATCAGCGCGGCGGCCAGCGACTCCCGCATCGGATGCGCGGCAGCCTCCGTGCGCAGCACCGCCGCGGCCCGGCTGTGCTCGCCCAACGCCCCATATGTGTAAGCCAGTTGCTCGACCGTCGCCAGCCGTGACTCCTCCAGGGAGTGAGCGGCCGCCTGGAGCGGCGGGGCGGCGAACACCCCGGTGAGCGCCGGGCCCTGCCACAGGGACAGGGCCTCCTTGAGCATCAGCACGGAGTTCGCGGGATCGCGCTGCTCCCGTGCCAGCAGCAGGAGTTCCTCGAACCGTTGCGTGTCCAGCAGGGACTCCGGCAGCCGGAGCAGGTATGCGTCGCCGAGGGTGACCAGCTCCACCCCGTACGCCCCGGCGTCCGCGCCGACCAGGAGGGCACGGAGCCGGGACACGTGTCCCTGGATGACGCCGCGGGTGTGCCGCGGCGGGGTGTCGTCCCACAGCGAGTCCGTCAACCGGGCCATGGACACGGGGGTGTTGGCGGACAGCAGCAGCGCGGCGAGCAGGCTGCGGCGTTTCGCGGGTCCGAGCGGCAGCGGTCCGGTGAGCGTCTCGACGGAGACGGTGCCGAGCAGCCGGAACTCCACGTGCGGCTCCCCTTCCGGGCGGGATGCGCCCCGGCGGGGGCACGGCATGGCCCAGGATATCGGGGTGTCGGGGAGCCGAGAGCGGCCGTTCCCGGCCGGCCGTGGGGCCGCCGGCCCGAGGAGCTCCTCCCGGCTGATCAACCCCGCGCATCAACCCCGCGCATCAACTCCGCGCATCAACTCCGCGCATCAACTCCGCGCATCAACTCCGCGCATCAACTCCGCGCATCAACTCCGCGCATCAACTCCGCGCATCGGCCCGGCGGATCAGCCCGTCAGGAACGCCGACAGCGCGTTGGCCAGCAGGTACGGGTCGTCCGCGCCGCACAGTTCGCGGGCGCTGTGCATCGACAGGATCGGGACGCCGATGTCCACGGTCTGGATGCCGTGCCGGGCGGCGGTGATCGGCCCGATGGTGGTGCCGCACGGCATCGAGTTGTTGGAGACGAACGTCTGCCACGGCACGCCCGCCTTCCGGCACGCCTCCGCGAACACGGCCCGGCCGCCGCCGTCGGTCGCGTACCGCATGTTGACGTTGACCTTGAGGATCGGCCCGCCGTTGACCACCGGGTGGTGGGTGGGGTCGTGGCGCTCGGCGTAGTTGGGGTGGATGGCGTGGCCGGTGTCGGAGGAGAGGCAGACGGTCCCGGCGAACGCCCGTGCGCGGTCCTCGTACGCACCGCCACGCGCGAACACCGAGCGCTCCAGCACCGTGCCCAGCAGCGGCCCGTCGGCGCCGGTGTCCGACTGGGAGCCGTTCTCCTCGTGGTCGAAGGCCGCCATGACCGGGATGTACGGGAGCTCGGCGTCCGGCTGCCCGGCGACGGCGGCGAGAGCCGCGGTCGCCGAGTGCACGGAGAGCAGGTTGTCCATCCGCGGGCCGGCCAGCAGCTCGCGATCCCGGCCCAGGTAGGCGGGCGGCTCGACGGGGTGCGGCATCAGGTCCCAGCCGATGACGTCATCGGCGTCGACCCCGGCCTCCTCGGCGACGAACCGGATCAGGTCGCCCTCCTCGACGTCCCCGAGGCCCCAGATCGGCTGCATGTGCTTCTGCCGGTCGAGCTTCAGACCGTCCGGATTGGCCGAGCGGTCCAGGTGCACGGCCAACTGCGGCACGCGCAGCAGCGGCCGGTCGATGTTCACCAGCCGGTGCGTGTCCCCGCGCAGCGAGATCCGTCCGGCGAGGCCGAGATCGCGGTCCAGCCAGGTGTTGAGGAGCGTCCCGCCATAGATCTCCACGGCGACCTGGCGCCAGCCGTGCGCCCCGGTGTCGGGCAGCGGCTTGACCCGCAGGTTCGGCGAATCGGTGTGCGCCCCGACGATCCGGTACGGGGTGTGCGCCTCGGCGCCTTCCGGCACGTACCAGGCCACGATCGCGCCACCGCGCAGGACGTACTTCCCCCCGGGTGTGCCATCCCAGGCCGCGGTCTCCTCGACCTGCCGGAACCCGGCCCGCTCCAGCCGCGCCGCCGCGGTGGCCACCGCGTGGTACGGGGAGGGGGAGGCCATCAGGAAGGCCATCAGGTCGTCGGTGTGCCCGCGGTCGAAGCGGAGGGAGGAACTCATGTTCTTCACTGTAACGAGGCCGGGCCGGAACGTTTCCCCCTCGTCCCGCAGTCGGCGCGCGCCGGGCGGTCGGCGCGCCTCGGGCCGTCCCCTCACCCGTCCCCGCCGTTGCGCCTACAGCTTGTCGATGGCGGTCAGGTCGATGTCGATGTCGTACGGGACGGAGACCTTCAGCCGGTCGTGGGGGACGCCTGATCAGGGCGTGTTTCGAAAGTCCCGTCCGGCCCGCGACGCCTGGCACGGTGCCTCGCCACGTTGCCGGGGTGGGGGCCCCAAGCCCCCCACCGGGGGCCCCCCCCCCCCAGCGGATGCCCCCCCCCCC
>NZ_JBIARH010000004.1:243364-358260 GCF_042889785.1 Streptomyces sp. NPDC002476
GGGGTCGTCCACGTACGCCCAGTACGTGGACGACCCTCCGCCTTGCGATGCACCGCACCGGACGCCGCGGGCCCCGCCCTTCGGGCGGACGACGCTCCTTTCGGAACACGCCCTAGAACGCGGCCTCGTCCAGCTCCATCAGCGAGTTGTCGACGGACTCGGCGAGCGCCCGCTCGGTGGAGACGCCCGGCAGGACGTTCGCGGCGAAGAACTTCGCGGCGGCGATCTTGCCCTGGTAGAAGGCGACGTCCTTCGCGGAGGCGGTCGCCAGCTTCTGGGACGCGACGCGCGCGCCCTTGAGCAGCAGGTAGCCGACGACGACGTCGCCGGAGGCCATCAGCAGGCGGGTGGTGTTCAGGCCCACCTTGTAGATGTTCTTGACGTCCTCGCCGGTCGCGGTGAGGTCCTTGACCATCGTGCTGACGATCGCCTGCAGGTCCACGGTCGCCTTGGCGAGCGCGTCCAGCGCGCCGGACAGCTCCTCGTCGCCCTGGGCGTCGGTGAGGAACTGCTTGATCTCCTCGGACAGCGCGTTCAGCGAGGCGCCCTGGTCACGGACGATCTTCCGGAAGAAGAAGTCCTGGCCCTGGATCGCCGTCGTGCCCTCGTACAGCGTGTCGATCTTGGAGTCACGGATGTACTGCTCGATCGGGTACTCCTGGAGGTACCCGGAGCCGCCGAACGTCTGGAGCGACTGCGCCAGCTGCTCGTAGGACTTCTCGGAGCCGTAGCCCTTCACGATCGGGAGCAGCAGGTCGTTCAGGCCGTTCAGCGCCTTGGTGTCCTCGCCCGAGGCCTCCTTCTCCTGGATCGCGTCCTGGACGGACGCGGTGTACAGGACGAGGGAGCGCATGCCCTCCGCGTACGCCTTCTGCGTCATGAGGGAGCGGCGCACGTCGGGGTGGTGCGTGATGGTGACCTTGGGTGCGGCCTTGTCCATGAACTGCGACAGGTCGCTGCCCTGGACGCGCTCCTTGGCGTACTCCAGCGCGTTCAGGTAACCGGTCGACAGGGTCGCGATGGCCTTCGTGCCGACCATCATGCGGGCGAACTCGATGATGCGGAACATCTGGCGGATGCCGTCGTGCTTGTCGCCGATCAGCCAGCCCTTGGCGGGGTGCTTGTCGCCGAACGTCATCTCGCAGGTGTTGGACGCCTTGAGGCCCATCTTGTGCTCGACGTTCGTCGCGTACGCGCCGTTGCGCTCGCCCAGCTCGCCGGTCTCCCAGTCGAAGTGGAACTTGGGGACGAGGAAGAGCGAGAGACCCTTGGTGCCGGGGCCGGCGCCCTCGGGGCGGGCCAGCACGTAGTGGAGGATGTTCTCGGACATGTCGTGCTCGCCCGAGGTGATGAACCGCTTCACGCCCTCGATGTGCCAGGAGCCGTCCTCCTGCTCGACCGCCTTCGTGCGGCCCGCGCCGACGTCCGAACCGGCGTCCGGCTCGGTCAGCACCATCGTCGAGCCCCACTGCTTCTCGACGGCGATCTGCGCGACCTTCTTCTGCGCCTCGTTGCCCTCGTCGAAGAGGATGCCGGCGAACGCCGGGCCGGAGCAGTACATCCAGATGGCCGGGTTCGCGCCCAGCAGCAGCTCCGCGTACGCCCAGACCAGGGAGCGCGGCGAGGTGGTGCCGCCGATCTCCTCGGGCAGGCCCAGGCGCCAGTACTCGGAGTCCATGAAGGCCTGGTACGACTTCTTGAACGTGTCCGGGACCGGCGCGGTGTTGGTCTCCGGGTCGAAGACCGGCGGGTTGCGGTCGGCGTCGGCGAAGGAGTCGGCCAGCTCGTTCTCCGCGAGGCGGGTGATCTCGTCGAGGATGCTCTTCGCCGTCTCGACGTCCATCTCGGCGAACGGTCCGGTGCCGTACGTCCTGTCGCGACCGAGCACCTCGAAGAGGTTGAACTCGATGTCGCGGAGATTCGACTTGTAGTGCCCCATGGAAGGCTCTCCGTAATCAATAGCAGTGGCACGCGACGCCCCGGGCGCGGCGTGCGGGCCGGGTGGGCGACGAGCTGGCGGTACGCATATCAGCTGACCCCTCCGATGATGCTACCCGTCAGTAATAAGACGCAACCCCTCAAGGGGCGATGTGTCCGATTACTCTTTGCCGCATGTACGGCTACGACCAGAACCCGGGCGCGCAGCAGCAGATGGGCGGCGGCTACGGCGAGCAGCCGCTGTATCCCGAGCCCTCGCCGCCGTCCCTCCGGGACGCGGTACGCGCCTTCACGACCGGCTCGCTGTCCGCGGAGGACTTCCAGCAGATCTTCGCCACGTCGAAGGTCTACTGCCCGCGCGGCGACAACCCGGGATTCCTCGCGCTGCACAACACGCAGCATCCGGTGATCCCGATGTTCACCACGCTCAAGGAGCTGCGGCGGTATGCGGGCAAGGAGTCCAAGTACTTCGTGATCACCGGCGCCGAGGTGATCGACCTGCTGCCGACCGGCTACGGCTTCGTCCTCGACATGGAGGGCGAGCACCGCATGGTCTTCGATGCCAAGGCCGTGGAGCAGATGGTCGACTTCGCGATGCGCCGCATGTACGGCTGACGTCCTCGCTCCTCCCCGTCCTCCTCAGGGGCCCGTACCGCGTTCGGACACCGCCGGTGATCAACCGGCGGCATCCGGGCGCGGTGCGGGCCTCTCGTCGTTCCGGTGCGGGGGGCGCCGCCGCCGGGGCTTCCCGTGCGGGGATTCCGGCACGGGAATGCCGGGCGCCTTGCGAGATGTTCACCATTCAACTAAATTGGAGGCACGACAAACCGGAGGTGGCTCCCATGCCCGCAGTGACCGTCGAAAACCCGCTGACCCTGCCCAAGGTCGCCGCTTCCGGCGACGCCGTCGCCCGTCCCGTGCTCGCCGTCACGACGGCACCGAGTGGATACGAGGGCGAGGGCTTCCCGGTTCGCCGCGCGTTCGCCGGGATCAACTACAAGCACCTCGATCCGTTCATCATGATGGACCAGATGGGCGAGGTGGAGTATCAGCCTGGGGAGCCGAAGGGAACCCCGTGGCATCCGCACCGCGGCTTCGAGACCGTCACCTACATCATCGACGGCACCTTCATCCACCAGGACTCCAACGGTGGCGGCGGCACCATCCGGAACGGTGACACCCAGTGGATGACCGCCGGTTCGGGCCTCCTGCACATCGAGGCGCCGCCGGAGTCCCTCGTGATGTCGGGCGGCCTCTTCCACGGCCTCCAGCTCTGGGTGAACCTGCCCAGGTCCCACAAGATGATGGACCCCCGCTACCAGGACATCCGCGGCGGCCAGGTCCAGCTCCTCGCCTCCCCGGACGGCGGCGCGCTGCTCCGCGTCATCGCCGGTGAGCTCGACGGGCACGAGGGCCCCGGCGTCACCCACACCCCGATCACGATGGTCCACGCCACCATCCGGCCCGGTGCCGAGGTGACCCTGCCGTGGCGCGAGGACTTCAACGCGATCGCGTACGTGATGGCCGGGCGCGGCAGCGTCGGCGCGGACCGCCGTCCGATCCATCTGGGGCAGACCGCGGTCTTCGGCGCCGGTTCCTCGCTGACCGTCCGCGCGGACGAGAAGCAGGACGGCAACACCCCGGACCTGGAGGTCGTGCTGCTCGGCGGCCGTCCGATCCGTGAGCCGATGGCGCACTACGGACCGTTCGTGATGAACAGCCAGGCCGAACTCAAGCAGGCGTTCGAGGACTTCCAGGCCGGCCGGCTCGGCCGGATCCCGGCCGTCCACGGCATGTGAGCCGTCCTGCTCCGGGTCACCCTCCGGGCCTCCCGCCCTCCGGGGGGTGACCCTTCATCCCGATATCGTGCATGATTCCCTGGACATCGCACATGACCGCCGAGAGGTGGCACGTGGCCGCCAGAACGTGACGGCCCGTCGCCCGTACGGCGGCACGGGCGAGACATTGCATTCACGACATGATCGGGTGGGAGCGTGCAGACCCAGAAGCCCCTTCTGCCCGACGGCGCTCGGCGCACCGCCGCCTGGTGCGGTGTCGTCCTCCTCGTCACCGGGGTCGTGGCGGTCGCCGTGTGGTTGTGCGTCACCTTCAAGCCGGCCGTCACGCCCGTACTGCTCGCCCTGCTCGGCACGGCTCTGCTCGGCCCGGTCCACAGCAGGCTGACGGCGGGCGGCGTCAACCGTTCGGTGGCCGCGGGGCTCACCTGCGCCCTGCTCGTCGCGGTGGTCGGCGGCGCCGGATACATCGTCGTCACCGCGCTCGTGGACACCGGCCCGCAGATCCTCGGTTCGCTCAAACGCACCGGGCAGTGGTTCGTCGACCACCTCGGGATCAGAGGGACGACCGATGTGGACGCCCTCGCCGCCAACGCCCAGAAGATCCTGGAGAAATTCGGTGCGAGCGCCGCGGGCGGGCTCCTGTCCGGGATCAGCCTGATCGGTTCGCTGCTCGCGACGAGCGTCCTGGCCCTGCTGCTGACCTTCTTCTTCCTGCGCGACTCCGACCGGGCCGCGGGCCTCGCCCACGCGGTCGCCCCGCGCGGTACGGGCGACCTGGTCGAGGCCATGGGGCGGCGGGCCTTCGAGGCGGTCCAGGGCTTCATGCGCGGCACCACGTTCATCGCCCTGATCGACGCGGTCTGCATCACCATCGGTCTGCTGATCCTGCGCGTACCCGGTGCGGTGGGGCTGGGGGCGCTGGTCTTCGTCGGCGCGTACATCCCGTATCTCGGGGCGTTCATCTCCGGCGCGGTCGCGATCCTGGTGGCGCTCGCCGACCGGGGGGTGGTGATCGCGCTGTGGGCGCTGGGCGTCGTGCTCGCCGTACAGGTGCTGGAGGGCCACGTCCTGCAACCGATGATCCAGAGCCGTACGGTTCAGATGCACCCGGCCACGATCATGATCGCGATCACCGCGGGTGCCGGGGTCGCGGGACTGCTGGGCATGCTGCTCGCGGTGCCGGCGTGCGCGGCGGCCTTCGGGATCATCGGCGAGCTGCGCGGGGGCCGTCCCGGTCCCGCCGATGCCTCCCCGTCCGGTGCCTCGCCCTCCGGTTCCTCGGGCCCTTCCGAGGCCTGAGAAGGGAAGGGGAGGGGCAGGACGGAACCGCTCAGTGGAGAGGCCGGTTCAGCCGTCCGTCCTGGGGTCCGGGCCGGCATCCGCTCCCGTTCCCGTGTCCGTTCCCACTTCCGTGCCCGTCTCGGCTCCGGTCGCCGTTCACGCGTCCGTTCACGCGTCCCTTGCCGTTTCCGTTCCCGTTGTCGGCCCCGGCCCCGGTCTCGGCTCCGTCTCCGTTTCTGCCGGGGGCCGTGCTTCCGCGCTCGCGCCCGGTTCGTACAGCTCGAACCAGATCAGCTTTCCTACGCCCCGGGGGTCCACGCCCCACGCGTGGGCGAGCATCTCCAGCAGCACGAGCCCGCGTCCGCTGGAGGCCATTTCCCCGGGGTATCGCCTGTGCGGCAGTTCGTCGCTGCCGTCGGCCACCTCGACCCGGAGCCGACGCTCCCCCGGCTCCCCGGTCGCCCGGACGATCAGCAGCGCGTCCCCGTCCGTGTGGACGAGGACGTTGGTGGTCATCTCGGAGACCATCAGCACCGCCGCGTCGACCTGCTCCGGATCGGCCCAGTCGTGCAGCAGCTCCCGCAACTGCTGCCGGGCCGCCGAGATCCGCTCCGGTGCGGCCTGTGCGATGGTCAGCGTGGCCCGGCGCGTCGTCGTCTCCTGCGACGGTTGGCCATCGCGCCGCAGCAGCAGTACGGCGAGGTCGTCCTCGCGGCGGTCCGCCAGCGGGCCCGTCGTGTAGTGGGCGGCCGGCCCGTGCACGGCCTGCACGAGGGCGTCGGCGAGCTTCTCCAGGTCGGCCGTCTGCTGTTCCAGGATCGGCCGCAGCCGGATCCAGCCCGTCGCCATGTCGTGGCCGCCGGTCTCGATCAGCCCGTCCGTACAGAGCATGATCGTCTCGCCGGGCTCCAGCGTGAGCCTGCTCGTCGGGTAGTCCGCGTCCGACTCGATGCCGAGCGGCAGCCCGCCGTCGGTGAAGCGGATCGTCGCGGTCCCGTCGGCCGTCACCACCACGGGGTGGGGGTGGCCGGCCCGCGCGATGTCGAGGGTTCCGGTCTCCGGGTCGGCCTCCGCGTACAGGCAGGTCGCGAAGCGGGGGCCGGGCCCCTCCCCGTCCTCGTAGGCGTCGGTGAGCCCGGAGAGGAAGCGGGACGCACGCGAGAGCACCGCGTCCGGCCGGTGCCCCTCGGCGGCGTACGCGCGCAGCGCGATGCGCAACTGCCCCATCAGCCCGGCGGCGCGCACGTCGTGGCCCTGGACGTCACCGATGACGAGGGCGATGCGGCCGTTGGGGAGCGGGATCATGTCGTACCAGTCGCCACCGACCTGGAGCCCGCCGCCGGTCGGGACGTAGCGGGCGGCGACCGTCATCCCGGGGACCCCGGGGCCGAGGGACGGCATCATCGAGCGTTGCAGTCCCAGCGACAGTTCGCGCTCGGTCTCGGCGACCCCGGCGCGGGCCAGCGCCTGGGCCAGCATCCGGGCCACCGTCGTCAGCACCGACCGTTCGTCCGTCGTGAACGCGACCGGCTGGCGGAACGCCGCCAGCCAGGCGCCCATGGTCCGCCCCGCCACCGTCAGCGGCAGAAAGGCCCAGGACCGGCGGCCGAAGGCGCTGGCGAGCGGCCAGGTGCCCGGGTAGCGGCGCCGGTACTCCTCGGCCGAGGGCAGATAGATCGCCCGCCCCGTCCGTATGACCTCGGCGGCCGGGTAGTCGGCGTCCAGCGGCATGCCGTTGAAGGGATGCTCGTCGCCCGTCTTGTGCCCGTAATGCCCGGTGATCGTCAGCCGGTCGCCCGCGACGCCGAAGACGGCCAGGCCGTCCGGCGAGAACCCGGGCATGGAGAGCGAGGCGGCGACCCGCAACACCTCCTCGGTGGACCGGGCCTCGGCCAGCGCGCGGCCCGCGTCCAGCAGGAACGCCTCGCGGGAACGGTGCCAGTCCCCGGTGCCGGTCCCGGTCCCGGTGGTGCCGGGCTGCCGCTCGGCGACCTCCTGGAGGGTGCCCACCAGGACAAAGGAGGCGCCGCCCGGCTTCTTGGGCGGCACCGACTCTTTCGTGGGATTTCCGACGTTCGCGGGGCTCTCGGCGTCCGTGGTGATCGCGGGGCCTGTGAGGCCCGTGAGGTCTGTGAGGCCCGTGAGGTCTGTGAGGCCTGAGTGGTCCGTGAGGCCTGAGTGGTCCATGGGGCCTGAGTGGTCCATGGGGCCTGAGGGGCTCATGCGGCCCACGGGATTCGTGCGGTCCACGGGATCCGTGCGGTCCACGGGATCCGTGAGGTTCGCGGGTGGCTCTCCAGGCGGCACCGACTCGTTCACGGGCGGCAGCGGCTCGTTCCCGAGCGTCAGCGGCTTGGACCGGCTGCGCACCGTGCGCAGCACCCGTCCCTGCGGATCCACGATCCGCAGCCGGGCCTCGGCGAGGGTCCCCTCGGCGAGCGCGAGGCCCACCACTCCGTGTATCTCGTTCCAGTCGACCGGATGGAAATGGGAACGCACTGCCGACTCGCGGAAGACACCGGCCGTCGCGGGCAGCCCGAGCAGCCGGGCCGCCTCCGCGTCGAGCGTCACGGTCCGGGCTGCGCTGTCCCAGCGCCACAGACCGGTCGCGGTCGCGGCCAGGACATCCTCGGTGTGCATTGCCCCACTTTAAGAAGATCTGCTCAATAAACGCCACTGTGGGCGGCCATAGCGGCCACGCGGACCGCTGCTCGGGGCGGGCGCACCCGGAGAAGCCGTGTACGAGGGCCGGGGCGTGGCCCCGCCGGGGCGGTCCGAGGTGCGCCCTCGCCGAATGGTCCGGGGGCGGCTCGCCCGGGGCCCACGCCACTGCCGGGCGATCTTGAAATGTCAATGTCAATGAATCGGTGCGGGCGCGGGCGGTAGCCTGGGGTGGTTGAATCCACCCCGAATCGCGAAGACTGGATGAACGACGATGCATCGGTACAGGTCCCACACCTGCGGCGAGCTCCGCGCCTCTGACGTCGGCACCGACGTCCGGCTCAGCGGCTGGCTGCACAATCGCCGAGACCTGGGCGGCATCCTCTTCATCGATCTGCGCGACCACTACGGTCTGGTGCAGCTCGTCGCCCGCCCCGGCACCCCCGCCAACGAGGCGCTGGCGAAGCTCACCAAGGAAACCGTCGTACGCATCGACGGCAAGGTCTCCGCGCGCGGCGCCGAGAACGTCAACCCGGAGCTCCCGACCGGCGAGATCGAGGTCGAGGTCACCGAGGTCGAGGTGCTGGGCGAGGCCGCCCCGCTGCCGTTCACGATCAACACCGAGGACGGGGTCAACGAGGAGCGGCGCCTGGAGTACCGCTTCCTCGACCTGCGCCGCGAGCGCATGCACCGCAACATCATGCTGCGCTCGGCCGTCATCGCCTCCATCCGCTCCAAGATGGTGGCCCTCGGCTTCAACGAGATGGCGACCCCGATCCTCACCGCGACGTCCCCCGAGGGCGCCCGCGACTTCGTCGTCCCGTCCCGCCTGAACCCGGGCAAGTTCTACGCCCTGCCGCAGGCCCCGCAGCAGTTCAAGCAGCTGCTGATGATCTCGGGCTTCGACCGCTACTTCCAGATCGCGCCGTGCTTCCGTGACGAGGACGCCCGCGCCGACCGTTCGCCCGGCGAGTTCTACCAGCTCGACGTCGAGATGTCGTTCGTCGAGCAGGAGGACGTCTTCCAGCCGATCGAGAAGCTGATGACCGAGCTCTTCGAGGAGTTCGGCAACGGCCGCCACGTCACCTCGCCGTTCCCGCGCATCCCGTTCCGCGAGTCGATGCTGAAGTACGGCAACGACAAGCCGGACCTGCGCGCCAAGCTGGAACTGGTCGACATCTCCGACATCTTCGCCGACTCGGAGTTCAAGGCGTTCGCGGGCAAGCACGTCCGCGCCCTCCCGGTCCCGGACACCGCGGGCCAGTCCCGGAAGTTCTTCGACGGCCTCGGCGACTACGCCGTCCAGCACGGCGCCAAGGGCCTGGCCTGGGTCCGCGTCGGCGAGGACGGCGCCCTCGCCGGCCCGATCGCCAAGTTCCTCACCGAGAACGACGTCAAAACGCTCACCGAGCGTCTGTCCCTCGTTCCCGGCCACGCCGTCTTCTTCGGCGCGGGCGAGTTCGACGAGGTATCCAAGATCATGTCCGTCGTCCGCGTCGAGGCCGCCAAGCGCGCCGGCCACTTCGAGGAGGACGTCTTCCGGTTCTGCTGGATCGTCGACTTCCCGATGTACGAGAAGGACGAGGACACCGGCAAGATCGACTTCTCGCACAACCCCTTCTCGATGCCCCAGGGCGGCATGAAGGACCTGGAGGAGAAGGACCCGCTCGACATCCTGGCCTGGCAGTACGACATCGTCTGCAACGGCATCGAGCTGTCCTCCGGCGCCATCCGCAACCACGAGCCCGACGTCATGCTCAAGGCGTTCGAGATCGCCGGTTACGACCGCGAGACCGTCGAGCACGAGTTCGCGGGCATGCTCCGCGCCTTCCGCCTCGGCGCCCCGCCGCACGGCGGCATCGCCCCGGGCGTCGACCGCATCGTGATGCTCCTCGCGGACGAGCCCAACATCCGCGAGACCATCGCCTTCCCGCTCAACGGCAATGCCCAGGACTTGATGATGGGCGCCCCGACGGAGCTGGACGAGTCCCGCCTGCGCGAGCTGAACATCCAGCTCCGCAAGCCGGTCGCGTCGGCGAAGGACAAGGACTGACGTTTTGAGGGGGAGGGGAGGGAAGCGGCCACCAGGTCGTTTCTCTCCCCTCCCCCTTTTTTGAAACCCGGTTCCTCCTGGATGCTTCTCCGGCCTTTCGGGCCCTTCCCCGGAAGCACCGCCCTCGACCGGCCCCGCGTGCGGCGCTTCGTTTCCGGTCGGCTGCTGGCGTACGTGATGATCGTCCTCCTGCACCGGGGCCCGGGGCCTTCCCTGTCAACGCGCCGGCCGACCGCGCGGCCCGGGCGGCACATGCGCCTGCTCGATCAGCTCGTCGCTTCCTCACTCGGCTCGACTGCGACGTGCCGAATCACACGAGCAGACGCAGATCACCCGAGGGCGGCTGCGGTTTCGGCATGTTCGTTTGCGCGTAATCGCTCCCGGCTTCACGGAAGGCGCAATCCGCCGCAATCTCGGCCCGCACGAGCGCCGTCTCGCTCACTCTTGATCCATAAACCTCGGACATGGAGGGCGATATGACGCTCAGGTTCATCGGCACGACCAGCGACGACGGTGACTGCCCCACCCTGTACTCCATCCCGGAGACGGATGAGGTCCTGGTCCAGGGCGAACGCGAGACCGATCCCGAGCACCTCGTGCAACTGCGGGACGTCAAGCCGTCCGAGACCTTCGTCCGTGTCCCGCGCAGCCTGCTGACCCGCTACGCCCCCAGGGACGACGCACCCACGCTTCAGCCGTTCGCGTCGATCTCCCATCTGTTCCGCGAGTTCCGGCACACCGCCTGGCGGCTGGAGACCCGTCGCGGCTACGCCTCGGACCGGCGCAGCCCGAAGTGGGCGCGCTGGCAGGCCGGCGAGGACATCGCGAACGATCCGGCGAACGCATGGCGGGAGAACGTCGCCGAACAGACGGCCGCCGGCAAGCGGTTCGAGCGGGTGCGCCTGGTCGACGACCCGTCCACGGCTGGCCAGCGGTTCCTCCTCGCGAGCGCCCCCAGCAACATCGCCGCAGGTGAGGACATTCGCATGCTGACCCGGTCGCAGGCCGCTCCCCTGCGCCTGCCGGACTGCGACTTCTGGCTGTTCGACTCGAAGATCCTCGCCCGCTTCGCCTTCGACGACGAGGACACCACCCTCGGTGTGTACGTCACCGAGGACCCTGCCGAGGTCCTCACCGCGTGCCAGGCCCGGGACGCCGCCTGGCACCACGCGGTCCCCGCCGCCGAGTTCGCCGAGCGGGTAGCGTCCACCGTGTGACGACCGACTTCCAGACTGCCCGCAAAGCCCTCGGCGCGCGCCTGCGTGAACTGCGCGTCGAGGTCGGTCTGGAAGGCAAGGACATCGCCGCCCGGACCGGCTGGCAACCCTCCAAGGTCTCCCGACTCTAGACTGGCAAGCAGACCCCGACCCGCGCGGATCTCACCGGATGGGCGACCGCCATCGGCCGCCCTGATGTCGAGACCGAGTTGCACGGGCTGCTTCCCGCCCTGGAGATGAAGCAGCGGCACCGGTCCTGGAGACGCCAGCTGGCCGCCGGGCACCGTGGCCGCCAAGAGATCGCAGTGCGGCAGACCGAGGCCACGAAGGAGATCCGGGGACTTGAGGTGTCGCGCATCCCCGGGCTGTTCCAGACACCGGAGTACGCTCGGGGCATCTTCGACACCAACGCCGACTTCCGTGGCATCCCGCCCACCACCGAGGCCGCCGTAGCCACACGCATGCGCCGCCAAGAGGCCCTGTACGACCCGGAGAAGAGTTTTCACTTCCTCATCTGCGAGGCCGCTCTCTACCACCGCGCATGCCCCGCAGACATCATGGCCGAGCAACTCGACCGCTTGTTCAACCTCGTTGGGCAACGCAGCATCGAGCTGGGCATCCTGTTCCTTCGGTGCGCAGCTGCGCCGCACCGCTCCGCATGCGTTCTGGATCTATGACTGCCGGTTGGTCATCGTCGAGACGATCAGCGAAGAGCTGTGGCTCACCGGCGACGAGGACATACAGCTGTATGAGCGGGCGTGGGAGTGGCTGGCCGAGTCCGCCGTATACGGGGCACCGGCACGGCGTCTGATCGGCCGTGCACGCATGTCCCTGGGCCTCGGGTAAGCAATCTTCGCACTCGGCCGGGCCGCCATCGCAATCTGGCGCAATCGGCCGACAAGTCGGCGATCGCCATCTCTACTGTCCTGGTCAGGGCTTCACGGACACGCAACCCGGGCTCGGAATGGCCAACTTCCCGCGCTCCGGTCCTTGCACAGGTGGAACGTAGCTGGGCTGCCGGGAAACCCGCCCAGCGCTGACGCCTGGCGACTTCACCAAGGGCTGCTGGCTGGGCTCGATGCCGACCAGGACGCGTTCTTCGTGCGGGTGCGGCTGCGTACCGCGCGCCTTCGAGCGCTGGAACCTGCGTGGCACTGATCACCAGGCCGTTCCGCGCGCTCCCAGCGGCCGGGGCCGGGAACGGCTGGACGACAACGGTGAAACAACGAGAGGGAGTGCGGCCACCATGACCGAGCCGGACAGCCGGACAGCCGGACAGCCGGACAGCCGGACAGGCGGACAGGCTGAAGGTCGACGAGTGGCCGCGCATCCCGCCGTATCTGGAGATCGAGGTTGACGACGAGGCACAGGTATGGAAGGTGGCCGATGCGCTGGGGATCAGCTGGGAGTGGCTGATTGCGCTCAACACCACGAAGATCTACGGGCTCTACGGCATCGACCTGGACTCCATCACCTACCTGCGTTTCGAGTAGGCCTGCGCCCATCGTTCCCGTCCGGGGCAGCCCACCCGGGACGGCCCGGCCAGCTCCACCGAAGACGAGCTGGTCCCCGCATGCGCAGGGACCACCCGATCCCGGACTTGGCGGTGGCCTTGATCGCGGGATCACCCCCGCACGCGCGGGGACCATCTCGGCGTCACCCGGGACCTTTCCGACGCGGAGGGACCACCCCCGCACGCGCGGGGACCACTCGGCCACGACGCGCGCCACCTGGCCGCCGGTGGGACCACCCCCGCACGCGCGGGGACCACCGCGTGAGGTCTGGAAGGCGATCCCCTCGGCCGGGACCACCCCCGCACGCGCGGGGACCACCGGCGGGGGAGGCGGACGTCGCCGGACATGCTGGGACCACCCCCGCACGCGCGGGGACCACTACCAGGACCCCCGCCACCGCACGAAATCACCCGGACCACCCCCGCACGCGCGGGGACCACCGCCTCCACCGCCGCAAGGTGGCTGGGGAGAGCGGACCACCCCCGCACGCGCGGGGACCACATGCCGTCCGCGCGGGCCGCGGCGGCGACCAGCGGACCACCCCCGCACGCGCGGGGACCACCACAGCGCTGTAAGTCGACCGTTGGGTGGCTTCGGACCACCCCCGCACGCGCGGGGACCACGGCGACCTGGTCCTGTTCCGCGACGTCGAACGGGGACCACCCCCGCACGCGCGGGGACCACCAGAGGCTGATCGCGAGGAGTCGGTCGGCCGCCGGACCACCCCCGCACGCGCGGGGACCACTCGGTGGGGTCAGCGGCGACGGCGTCGGCCCACGGACCACCCCCGCACGCGCGGGGACCACGGTGAAGTCGACCTCGTGATCGAGAAGAACCGGGGACCACCCCCGCACGCGCGGGGACCACAACCCGGGCGGGGGTGGCCCGGTGAGCAAGGAGGGACCACCCCCGCACGCGCGGGGACCACCTGAGCGGCGAGGAGATCGTTCGGGAAGGGGCTGGGACCACCCCCGCACGCGCGGGGACCACACCCTCGCGGAGCTCCTCGGGGTCCAGGCCGAGGGACCACCCCCGCACGCGCGGGGACCACCAGGCTCGCCGGTCGAATTCGGGGAGCATCGCGGGACCACCCCCGCACGCGCGGGGACCACGGCCTACTGGCCTACCACCCCTAGAAACACCCAGGACCACCCCCGCACGCGCGGGGACCACTTGGTGCATGCTGCGGTTCTCCAACAGGTCGCGGGACCACCCCCGCACGCGCGGGGACCACGGGCGGGGAGTGGTCACGGCCGCCGCCGGGACCGGACCACCCCCGCACGCGCGGGGACCACGCACCGCATCATCCCCAGGACGACCGACGCCCCGGACCACCCCCGCACGCGCGGGGACCACACTTCCTGACCTGCGGGTTTATTCGGCGAGGGAGCTGTTTTTACTTACTTCTTTGGATTGCGACATTGGGGATAAAAGGTGCTTTCTTGTTCGCTGGGGATGCGCCTGTTTCCAGGTTGCCGAATCACGTGAGTGTTTGACCTCGAAGGTGAGGGAGTGTGTAAGAGAGGCTACCGGCAGCTGCAGAAAGCAAGCTCTCCCTGCCCAAGTCGGTTGGAAAATGCGAGTGCATTGGATGGCGGGCAGGCGTACAGCGGCCGTGCAGTGCGCATGCGGCGGAGGGGGCGAGGATGGCGAGCGCCCTGTGTATCGCGCGCGGCTGCTCCTCTCGCAGGCAAGTGGCCTGGTGGGGAGGTCGAGCGACGACGCCACGGCATACGGCGGTCGGAGCGGAAGGTTCTGGGGTCTGTGGTGCACGGTTTGATGAGCGTGTGTCGAAACATGCGATCAGCGTCGGGCTCTGGCTCTCTATGCGGCCAGAAGCTCGCACCAGACGTATTTTCCGAAACGTCCGCCCGAGTCGAGCGGGTGCCAGCCCCAGCCGTCGGTGCAGTTGCGGACGATGTCGAGTCCGCGCCCCGTTTCGAACATGTGGGTATCGCTGGGGGGTTGGAGCGGCGGTGCGGGAGGGGTCGGGTCGGCGTCCCATACGCCGATGCGCAGTGCGTGGTCGGCCCAGTGCAGGCGAAGGGCGGCCGGGCCCTTGGTGTGGCGTACGGCGTTGCCGACGAGTTCGGTCGCGACGAGTTCGGCGGTCTCGGAGAGCGGGGTCAACTCGTGCATGGCGAGGATCAGGCGCAGGGTCCGGCGCGAGACCGTGACCGCGCGCGGATCGTGCGGGATGTGAAGCGTGTATTCCCATGGGGTTTCGGCGCTCGTAGGCGAGTTCGACATACAGGAACTCCGAGGGGTGCGTGAGTGGCTGTGGGGTGCGGCGGTCATCGGACGGTGGCCTGTCGCACCCGCCGTGGCATGGCGGGGCGGTGCACTTCCGAAGCGTCAGTGCCGCTTGGTAGGTGGCGCATCACAGAACGTAAGGCATTAATTTATGCCCATGCAAGGTGGTCGCGTAACCTGACACCCGATCGGATGGGTTCAATACGGCGTGCTGATAAGCATGTTGAGACGAGGAGTGGTCCATGCCGCCGAGGAGTCGGCCAACCGCACGGCAGGTGCGGGTAGGCGCTGAACTGCGCAGAATGCGCGAAGCGGCAGGGTTGACAGCCAAGGAAGCAGCGTGTGCTTTGGGTTCGACCTCGGCGCAGATGAGCCAGATGGAAGCTGGGATCGCTGGTGTCAGCGAAGCGCGACTGCGACGGCTGGCGACGGAGTACGGATGCGCGGATGCCGGGCTGATCGATGCTCTGGTTGGGATGGTGACCGAGCGCGTGCGTGGTTGGTGGGAGAAGTACCGCGACGTACTGCCAGCGTCATTCCTCGACTTGTCGGAACTGGAGCACTACGCGGTATACCGGCGTGACATCGCGGTCATCCATGTGCCGGGGTTGCTTCAGACGGAGGCGTATGCGAGGGCCGTCTTCGCCTACATGATTCCCGAGCTGTCAGAAGACGAGCTTGCTGCCAGGGTGGATCACCGGATGGCTCGACGGATCATTTTCGAACGGGATGCGCCTGCGCCCTACTCGGCGGTGATCCACGAAACAGCGTTGCGGATCAGGGTCGGTGATCGGTCTGCGGCCCGCGAGCAGCTTCAGTGGATCACGGAGTTGTCCGAGTCCGGGTCGGTGTCTGTGCGGGTTGTTCCGTTCGACGTGGACGGTTTCGCAGGCGCAGGAAGCGCAATGGTTTACGCGGGTGGGCCGGTACCTCGGCTGGATACGGTGGTACGGGATGCCCCGCATGGGACCGCTTTTGTTGATGAGGAATCGCAACTCGACAGATTTCGAACGATTTTGCGTAAGGTGGAGAGGTCCGCGCTGAACCCAGAGCAATCGCGGGACTTCATTCACCGACTTTCGAAGGAAGTGTGAGGCGCGGCATGGCTAAGCGGATGCGCTGGCAGAAGTCCTCTTTCTCCGGCGGCGGTGACGGCAATGACTGTGTCGAACTTGCCATCGACGGGGACCAGATGCGTCTACGGGAAAGCGACGACCCCCGCACGGAGCTGGTGGTCACGTCTCTGGAGCTCGCCCAACTGCTTCGGGGGGTGAAGGGCGGGCGACTCGGCGCAGTCTGAGGCCACACTCACACGGCAGCGCGGAGTAGCTCATGCCCTGAATTTTGATTGGCGCGCAGTGGCTCAGCCCCGCACGCGCGGGAAGCATGACGACTACGTCCTCTACCGCGACCCCGAGCGCGGACCACCCCCGCACGCGCGGGGAGCACGAGGACCCGGCGAGGTTCGCGGAGCCGATCGGGGGACCATCCCCGCACGCGCGGGGAGCACTGGCGGCCACCAGGGCCCATGCCATGCGCCGAGGGACCACCCCCGCACGCGCGGGGAGCACTCGTCCAGTCGGGACTGGAAACTGCTCGCGCCGGGACCACCCCCGCACGCGCGGGGGAGCACTCCTGCGGCGACGCCTGCCCACCGATCAGCACGGGACCACCCCCGCACGCGCGGGGAGCACGTCTGCACGTCTCGGACAAGCCGGTCGAGCGCGGGACCACCCCCGCACGCGCGGGGAGCACGGGATGCAGACCCGGTGGCCGACGCAGAGACCGGGACCACCCCCGCACGCGCGGGGAGCACACCACAGGCACACCACGCATACCCACAGCCTCGGGACCACCCCCGCACGCGCGGGGAGCACAGAACGAGGAACTGCGCGCGGCCGGCCGGCCTGGGACCACCCCCGCACGCGCGGGGAGCACGATGGGATCATCAGCTACGTACAGAGGTTCAGGGGACCACCCCCGCACGCGCGGGGAGCACGGGACATCGGTGACGATGAAGCTCAGCCCCGAGGGACCACCCCCGCACGCGCGGGGAGCACAGTTCCTGACCCGCGGGTTTATTCGGCGGGAGGGCTGTTTTTACTCACTTCTTCAGATTGCGACATTGGGGGCATACTGCTCGCTCTCGTGTGGGCCGGAGCTTGCGCCTCGGGCTGGTGATCGCTGTGCATTGGTGACGAAGTTACGGGAAAACAAGGTCACTTGGCGGGTGTTTGTCCGCATGGCGCGGTGGATGGGTGGAGGGGCACGGTGGACTGGTGTGGCGGACTGGAGTGGCGGGCGAGGGAGGGGGCGGCCGGACATCGGGCATGCCTGGCATCGGGCGGAACCTCGTAGGCTCGCCCGGGTGAAGACGATCGTGTTCGACATCGGTGAAACCCTCGTACGCGACGACCGCTACTGGGCGTCCTGGGCCGACTGGCTTTCCGTGCCCAGGCACACCCTGTCCGCCCTCGTCGGCGCCGTCACCGCCCAGGGCCTCGACAACGCGGAAGCCCTCCGTCTCCTGCGCCCCGGCGTCGATATCCCCGCCGAGTACGCGGCCCGCGAGGCCGCAGGGCGCGGCGAACACCTTGACGAGACCGACTTGTACGAGGATGTGCGTCCCGCGCTCGCCGCACTGAGGGAGCTCGGCATCCGGGTTGTTATCGCGGGCAACCAGACGATCCGCGCCGGGGAACTGCTCCGCGATCTGGATCTGCCGACCGACTTCATCGCCACCTCCGGGGAATGGGGCTGTGCCAAGCCATCGGGGAACTTTTTCGCACGCGTTCTCGATGTCTCCCAGGCCGAGGCCCGGGACACCGTATACGTCGGCGACCACCCCATGAACGATGTCTTCCCTGCCCACGCGGCCGGACTTCGCACGGCACATCTTCGCCGTGGCCCCTGGGGGCACCTGTGGGCGGACGATGAGCAGGTACGGGCGACTGCGGACTGGGTGATCGATTCGCTCATGGACCTGACCGCGATCACCGACGAGTAGTCGGCGCAGCTGAAACCGCACTCACACAGTGACGGTACGGGTACGGTCAGATCATGTCCGCCGACTCCCCGTGCGAGGTCGGTGAGCGGATCGCCGCACGTCGCCGCGCACGTCGCCTCACCCAGACCGGACTCGCCGAAGTTTCTCACGTCTCCTACGCCACCATCCGGTCCGTCGAGCGGGGCGCACGACGACCGAGCGACGGGGTGCTCGAAGCGATCGCGGCTGCCCTTGAAGTGGACGCCACGCAACTGCGCACGGGGTACGTCGGTACCGAGCGGCGCGTTCACCGAGCCTTGCCGGAACTGTCGTCGGTGATCGCCGGGTACGACATTCCGCAGGGGCCTCCCGTCCGCACCCCGGACGAGCTGACGGACGCGATCAGTACAGCGGTGAGCTGGAGGCTGGGCGCTCAGTACGGGCGGATCGCGACAGGCATCCCCGACCTGCTGCGTGACGCCATTCGGTATGCCCACACCGCACGTGGCCCCGAGCATCGGAAAGCCGCCCGGATGCTGGCCGCCGCTGCCCGGACGGCGGACGCGATCGCCTTCAAGTACGGTGAGCGCGACCTGTCCGCCCGGCTGATCGATGTGATGCGCTGGGCTGCTGACCGGGTCGGAGACCCTCTGGTCCAGGCTGCCACGGCCTATGTACGGACCGAGGTCTTCTTCGCGGCTCGGGCCCACACGGTCGGCCTCGCTGCACTGGAGCAGGCGATCGAGGCCGCCCCCGCGCCGTCGTCCCGTTCGGAAGCCGCGGCCCGCGGCACCCTCCACATGCGAGCTGCCGTGATCGCCGGCCGCGACGGGAATGCCGACCGCGCCGACACCCACCTGAAGCACGCCCGGCAACTCGGCGACCGAGTAGCGGTCGAGGGAATTTACATGGGCACGGCGTTCGGCCCGGACTCGGTCCGGATCCATGAGGTGTCCGTCGCCGTCAGCCTCGGCCGTGACCACGTCGACCGCGCCCTGCGGGTAGCCACGGAATGGAAGCCGCCCGTCGGGCTGCCGGCCGAACGTCGTAGCGGCTTCTACATCGAGTTGGCCCGCGCCCAGGAATGGGCCGGGCTTCAGGCAGATGCGTTCGAGAGCCTCAAGGCGGCCCGCGCGGCGGCTCCGCAGCATACTCGCGAGCACCCGTGGGCACGTCAAGTCATTGGCAACCTGCGACGGTTCCACCGCTCCGATGCAGAATCCCTTTCATACTTCGCTCACTGGATCGGCGTCGCCTGACGGGCTGCTACACGCTGTAGCAGTTGTGCAGCGCCCCGGACCCCAGGCTTTACCTGTCCGTATCACACAGGTATGAGGAGAGGTCCATGAGTACGCCTGTGCTCGTGCCAGGGCGCGCGAGCATCACTCGCCTTCATGACGAAGCCTGCCAGCACCGCGGTGCCGTGACTCGGCGTCTGGCGCCCGCCGGGGAGGTCGTCCTGTCGGGTCCCGGGCGGATCCGGCTGATCGTCTCGTGCGGATGCACGGACCGGCGGTCGGCATGTCGATGACGATCAAGGTGTACGAGGTGGACCGGTACGGGCGGACGCGTGTCGTCCGGCCGAAGGCCGAGGTGGTTCCGGCCGGGACGGTGGAGCTGTCGGCCGAGTTCCCGGTCTGTCGGTGCGACCGGTGCGACCGGTGCGAGGGGGCGGAGTGACGGCGCAATCGCGTCCACAACCGATCCCGGTGGCCGCGAACCCCGGATCCGGCTGGTGTCACTGGCATAAGGGCCCGTCCGGGACCGCCGTCCTGATCGAGATCGTCGACCAGGGCTCGGGCCCCGGGGCCGCCCTCTACGCGTGTGCTCCGTGCCGGGAGCAGCGCCGGCTTTGCCCCTACGGCGAGCAGTCGTGACCAGGCGCGATCCGGTCCGGGCGGGGCTCGCGCCCGCGTGTCGGATCGGTGAGCACGAGGAGTGTCCGGGACCGGGTATCACGCGGCGGCCGGGGGCTCCGGAGTGGGAGGTGCCGATCGAGGTCCGGCGGTGTGCCTGCCCCTGCCACCGGCCCGCATGACACCGCCGCCGAGAGAACGGGAGGTCGTATGCAGTGTCCTCGATGCGGCAAGCAGATGAGCCGGAACGTCGGTGGCTGGTGGACGTGTTGGAGCTGCGGAAACGCCATGCCGGGACACATGTACGGGGAGCCTGGTGAACTGCCCCTCATGCGGTGGACGACTGTGCCCGTCCCGAGGGGACGTGTACCGGTGCACGGGGTGCTCGTACGAGATCAGCGCTGACGCCTGGCGACTTCACCAAGGGCTGCTGGCCGGGCTCGACGCCGACCAGGACGCGTTCTTCGTGCGGGTGCAGCTGCGTACCGCGCGCCTTCGAGCGCTGGAACCTGCGTGGCACTGATCGCCAGACCCCTCCGCGCGCTCCCAGCAGCCGGGGCCGGGAACGGCTGGACGACAACGGTGAAACAACGAGAGGGAGTGCGGCCACCATGACCGAGCCGGACAGCCGGACAGCCAGACAGCCGGCCAGGCTGGAGGTCGACGAGTGGCCGCGCATCCCGCCGTATCTGGAGATCGAGGCTGACGACGAGGCACAGGTATGGAAGGTGGCCGATGCGCTGGGGATCAGCCGGGAGCGGCTGATTGTGCTCAACACCACGAAGATCTACGGGCTCTATGGCATCGACCTGGACTCCATCACCTACCTGCGTTTCGAGTAGGCCGACGCCCATCGTTTCCGTTCGGGGCAGCCCACCGAGGACGGCCCGGACGGCACCACCGAAGACGAGCTGGTCCCCGCACGCGCGGGGACCACCAGCCGAGGATCTCGGCGTAGACCGCAGCGACGGGACCACCCCCGCACGCGCGGGGACCACATGACGCTCCCGGAGGAGGTCGCGGCGGCCGTCGGACCACCCCCGCACGCGCGGGGACCACCCCAGGCCCTGGTGGGAATCACGGGCGGGCATGGGACCACCCCCGCACGCGCGGGGACCACCAGGGCGCCGACCGCCCCGAGTACCGCACGGAAGGACCACCCCCGCACGCGCGGGGACCACGCGACCACCCCCGACACCGTCCCCTCGGGATGCGGACCACCCCCGCACGCGCGGGGACCACTGCATGGTGGTGCCGATCCTGGCGGCCAGGGGCGGACCACCCCCGCACGCGCGGGGACCACATCCTGGGCCGCGAGGGCTGGGCGCGCTACAACGGACCACCCCCGCACGCGCGGGGACCACTGGTGCGTGACCCCGCCCGTCCAGGCGCACGCGGGACCACCCCCGCACGCGCGGGGACCACCTGGCCGCCGGGGAGATGAGCCCGCCCGTCACCGGACCACCCCCGCACGCGCGGGGACCACCACCTGATGTAGGAGGCCATGAGCAGCGCGCAGGGACCACCCCCGCACGCGCGGGGACCACACTTCCTGACCTGCGGGTTTATTCGGCGAGGGAGCTGTTTTTACTTACTTCTTTGGATCGCGACATTGGGGATAAAAGGCGCCTTCTTGTTCGCTGGGGATGCGCCTGTTTCCAGGTTGCCGAATCACGTGAGTGTTTGACCTCGAAGGTGAGGGAGTGTGTAAGAGAGGCTACCGGCAGCTGCAGAAAGCAAGTTTTCCCTGCCCAAGTCGGTTGGAAAATGCGAGTGCATTGGATGGCGGGGAGGCGTACAGCGGCCGTGAAGGTGGAGTCAGCCCACCATGTTTTCGGGCCGTGGTTGGCCAGGGTGCGCTCGTTGGTCATGTGTGAAGCCGCCGTGCAGTGCGCATGCGGCGGAGGGGGCGAGGATGGCGAGCGCCCTGTGTATCGCGCGCGGCTGCTCCTCTCGCAGGCAAGTGGCCTGGTGGGGAGGTCGAGCGACGACGCCACGGCATACGGCGGTCGGAGCGGAAGGTTCTGGGGTCTGTGGTGCACGGTTTGATGAGCGTGTGTCGAAACATGCGATCAGCGTCGGGCTCTGGCTCTCTACGCGGCCAGAAGCTCGCACCAGACGTACTTTCCCGCGCTGATCGATGCGCTGGCGGGCATGGCTGTCGAGCGGGTACGCGGATGGTGGGAGGAATACCGGGAACAGGTGCCCTCCGGGTATCTGGACCTGGCTGAGCTTGAGCACCACGCCGCCTGGGTGAAGAACTTCGAGACCGTGCATGTGCCGGGGCTGTTGCAGACGGAACAGCAGGTCCGGGCCATTTTCTCCGCGACGGTACCGGCGCTGTCCGAGGAGGAACTGGCGGTGCGGGTGCGGTTCCGGCTGAGGCGGCAGGAGGCTCTTGCCGAGGGGCGGATGGGTCATTACGAAGCGGTGATCCACGAGGCAGCTCTGCGGATCAGGGTCGCTGGCATCGAGGTTGCGCGAGGCCAGCTTCTGCACGTCCTGGACCGGTCCGAGTTGCCGCATGTGACGGTGCGGGTCATTCCTTTCGACCTGGACGGGTTCGCGGGAATGGGGGATCCCTTGGTGTATGCGGGTGGGCCGGTGCCGTCGCTCGATACCGTTCTCATGGACACCCCACACGGTGGTGCATTTCTGGACGCGCAGGCACAGCTCTGCCGGTATCGCGAGGTCGTGCGCAAGCTGGAGGCGGTCTCGTTGGGCGTCATAGAGTCGAGAGACTTCATTCATCGCCTCGTGCGGAGCATGTGAAAGGTCCCGGCATGACAAAGGGCATCGTGTGGCAGAAGTCCTCGTTCTCGGGCGGGGGTGATTCCTCCAACTGCGTCGAACTGGCCGCCGCCGACGGCCTGATACGGCTCCGTGAGAGTGACGACCCCGGTACGGAGCTGGCGATCAGCCCGGCTCAGCTGGACCGGCTCCTGGGCGGCGTGAAGGGCGACCAGTTCGGCGAGAAGCGACTTCCGTCCGAACGGTAGAGGCTCCGCGTTCCGGTCGCCGAGCCTGCGGATGGCTGATGCTTGGTGTGATGGCCCACCTCGGACGTGCTGAGGTGAGCCATCAGTTGGAGAACCGCCGTCCACGCCCCTCGTGGGTGCTGGGGTCAGCCGGATACCGACTTCGACGGGCCGGTGCCGTCGGACGTCTTACCCGTCTCGGCCGGCGTCTTGCCGCTCTGGTCCTGCTTCGGCGCCGGCAGAATGGTGAGGTGCCACTTTCCGCCGTCGCGGGTGATGGTGAGATTCTCGCTGTAGTCGGCGCCCTTGCTGTCCTTGGCGGTGATTCTCGCGGACCCGACATAGGGGCCGAGATCGTAGTTGATCTGGATGTCGTCGACCTTGAGGCCGCGGCCGCCCTTTTCCTCGATGACCTTCTCGGCGTCCCGCTCAGCGGCCGCACCGGTTGCCCCGTCCAGCTTCAACAGGGCCCTCGTGTCACGCTCGTTGAGCGCGGTGATGTACGCCTCGACCGTCTCGCGGTCACCGCTCGCCTTCGACTCGGAGTCGCCGCTGTCGCACCCGGCCAGGGCGAGCAGCGCGGCGAGGGTGACGCCGACGAAGTAGCGCCTGTTCATGTGTCCCTCACAGGTGGTTCAGCCTGGATGCCAGTGAACCGTCCCGGGGCAGGATGTCTGGGCATGAGGAAACGTTCACTGGGCAAAACGGTCCTGTCCCAAATCGATGCTGACGTTGACCGATAAGGGTTGCTGGAGATCCGGTGGTATCACGGCGGCCTGCCGCCACGGGACCCCGCCGTCCGGGCGGGCGCCCAGTGCTCCGCCGTGCCGCGGCTCCACCGGCCGAGCAGGTACGGAAGGGAAGCTCCGCCATGCCCACCACGGCTGCCGTCGCGGGGTATCCGGTCACGGCCTACGCGCTGATCAACGATCCTGGCGAGCGGCTGCTGACAGTGCGCCGCGGACGAGCCGGAGGATCCGGACGCGGTGTGCGTACCGCCGTATGGCCCTCGTGCGGATTCGCGTTCCCGTGACTCGGCGTTGACTGGGGTCGGCGGGGCCGAGCGTGACGGCGAGTCCCGTCGAGCCGCATGCCCGTGACCGACCCGACCCGCCCTACCCGGCCCGCGTCGCACCGCGCCGCCGCACGTCCGCTGAGGAGAGAGAGCCCGTGTCCGTGTCCCGTACGTCGGCCGCCCGGCGCCGTCGTTCCCCGTACGCTGTCCGGGCCGGTGCCTGCGTTGTCGCGATTCTGGCGCTCGCCGCCTGCGGCGATACGGCCGTCAACGACACCGCCTCCCGCGCCACTCCTGCGCCGTCCGCCTCCTCCACCGGGACCGCCGGGGTGCAGGCCGGGGACGGGCGGGGTGGTGGGAAGCCGTCCGAGGGCTCGCAGGCGGACGGGCCGCCGGGACGGGCCGCCGCGCCTGTGCCCCGGGCCCCGGGTGTCCGCCCCGCCCTGATCCCCGGGCTGGGGCTGCGGACCAGGGGCAGGGTGCCGGTCGACGCCCGGCAGGCCCTCGTCGTCACCGGTGACTCGTACGACTCCAGCCTGTCCACCGCCGTTCTGTACGCCCGTGACGACCCCGCCCAGGGCTGGCGGGCGGTCACCTCCCGGTGGCCGGCTCACAACGGCTTCAACGGATGGGCCGACCAGCACAGGGAGGGCGACTTCCGGACCCCGGTCGGGGTCTACGGGCTGACGGCGGCGGGCGGTCGGTTCGCGGCGCCGAACACCGTGTTCCCGTACGAACAGGACCCCGCCTACACCGCGAGCGGTGAAGGGTTCGACGGTGAACCTCTCGAAGGTTCTTTCGATTATGTCGTCGCGATCGACTACAACCGGACCCCCGGTGTCTCTCCCCTGGACCGCGAACGCCCGCTCGGCCAGGAGCGGGGCGGTGGCATCTGGCTCCACGTGGATCACGGCGGCCCGACGCAGGGCTGTGTCTCGCTGCCCGTGGAGCGCATGAAGGAACTGCTGAGGCTGCTGGACCCGCGGAAGAAACCGGTGGTGGTGATGGGGGACGCCGAGTGGCTGGAGCGGTGAAGCTAGCCTCAGCCGGGGCGTGTGTCCGTACGCTGGACGCAGTCCGGTTTCCAGCAGGAGGCAGTGATGACCGTGGTTGAGGAGAGCGTGCTGACCCAGGAGGTCTTCGAGGACCTCGCCCGTCACGCCATACGCGCCGAAGAAGCGCTGCGTCTGGAGTTCGTGAACGGGAAACTGGGGGTCAAGGCTGTGCCGGACGGGGATCACGGGCGGATCATCGCCTGGCTGACGCGGATCTGTATGCAGTCGGACCCGGGCAACTGGCTCTTCGCTGAGCAGGGGCTGCGGATCGGGACGTATCGCAAGGGCAATGCACGTCCGGACGGTTCACTCGCCTCGCTCGACACTTTTGTCGGTCAGGGGGAGTGGGCCAGTCCCGACGGCGTGCTCATGGTCGTCGAGGTGACCTCATACGACGAGGACACCGACCGCCGGGACCGGGTCGAGAAGCCGCGTGCCTACGCCGAGACCGGGATTCCCGTCTACCTGCTGATCGACCGCGACACTTGTGAGGTCAAGGTGCACTCGGAGCCCGACGGCGTGCGGTACGAGCGCGTGGTGACGGTGCCGTACGGGAAGACCGTCGAGTTGCCCGATCCGGTCGGCATCGAGCTGGACACCGAACCGCTGAAGGACTGGGTTCGCTGAATCGAGCGCACGAGAGTGCACCGGTGGTGTGCGTACACGGTTGAGGGCCGGGACCGCCGTGAAGCGGGTCCCGGCCCTCGGCTGTACGGAGTGGGGCGGAAGCGCGGTTACGCCGGCTTCTCCTCCAGGCGGGGGAACAGCACCGCGCCCTTCGTGACCGTGGTGCCCGCCGGGAGCCGGCCCCAGTCGCCCGCTTCCTGGACGCGCTGGTCGGACAGCGCACCCAGGGATGCCTCGGCGCCCAGTGAGTCCCACAGCTTCTGCGAGGTCTCCGGCATCACGGCGTTCAGCAGCACCGCGACGCCGCGCAGCGACTCGGCGGCCGTGTACAGGATCGTCGCGAGGCGGGCCCGGGCCTCGGGAGAGCCCGCCGCGTCAGCAGCATCGGAGAACGCAGCCTTGGCGACCTTCCAGGGCTCCTGCTCCGTGATGTAGCCGTTGACCTGCTTCACGAAGTCGAAGATCGCCAGGATGCCGGCCTGGAAGTCCAGCTCCTCGCCGATCTTCTGGTCGGCCGTGGCGACGGCCTTCGCCAGCCCCTCCTGGACGGCCTTCTCGGCGTCACCCGCGGCGGTGGCCTCCGGGAGCACCCCGTCGAAGTACTTGCCGACCATCGCGGCGACGCGCGAGGCGAGGTTGCCGTAGTCGTTGGCCAGCTCGGAGGTGTACCGGGCGGAGAAGTCCTCCCACGAGAACGAGCCGTCGCTGCCGAACGCGATGGCACGCAGGAAGTACCAGCGGTACGCGTCCACGCCGAAGTGAGAGGTCAGGTCCTGCGGCTTGATGCCGGTCAGGTTCGACTTCGACATCTTCTCGCCGCCGACCATCAGCCAGCCGTTGGCCGCGACCCTGCCCGGCAGCGGCAGGCCCTGCGCCATCAGCATCGCGGGCCAGATCACCGCGTGGAAACGGAGGATGTCCTTGCCCACCAGGTGCACGTCGGCCGGGAACGTCCCGTCGAACTTCTCCTGGTTGGCGCCGTAGCCGACCGCCGTGGCGTAGTTCAGCAGCGCGTCGACCCACACGTAGATGACGTGCTTCTCGTCCCACGGCACCGGGACGCCCCAGTCGAAGGTGGAGCGCGAGATGGACAGGTCCTGGAGACCCTGCCGGACGAAGTTCACGACCTCGTTGCGGGCGGACTCGGGCTGCACGAAGCCGGGGTTGTTCGCGTAGAACTCCAGCAGCTTCGGGCCGTACGCGCTCAGCTTGAAGAAGTAGTTCTCCTCCTTGAGGATCTCCACCGGCTTCTTGTGGATCGGGCACAGCTTGACGCCGTCCTCGTCCTCGATCAGGTCGCCGGGGAGCTTGTACTCCTCGCAGCCCACGCAGTACGGGCCCTCGTAGCCGCCCTTGTAGATCTCACCCTTGTCGTACAGGTCCTGCACGAACTCCTGCACCCGGTCGGTGTGCCGCTTCTCCGTCGTACGGATGAAGTCGTCGTTCGCGATGTTCAGGTGCTCCCAGAGGGGCTTCCACGCCTCCTCCACGAGCTTGTCGCACCACTCCTGCGGGGTGACATTGTTCGCCTCGGCAGTGCGCATGATCTTCTGACCGTGCTCGTCCGTGCCGGTGAGGTACCACACCTTCTCGCCGCGCTGGCGATGCCAGCGCGTGAGCACGTCGCCTGCGACGGTCGTGTAGGCGTGGCCCAGGTGAGGAGCGTCGTTGACGTAGTAGATGGGGGTCGAGACGTAGTACGCCGTCGCCCCCTGCTTCTCGGATCCAGTGGCCGCCATGGGCAAAATCCTAACGGCCTGCCGAAGACCGACTCACACCGATTACGGCCGGTGGCGGTCGGGGCCGGGAGCGTTCCGGGCCGTGCCGGGCCGTGCGGAGACCTCTGCGAAACATGCCTTCCCTTAACAAAGACGCATCCTGGGAGGGAGTGGACATGCATGCACGGGGCACACGAAGCAGAGGACAGCACGATGCGGGTACTGGTCGCCGAGGACGAGGAGATGCTGGCGGAGCTGGTCGCCACCGGGCTGCGACGGGCCGGATTCGCCGTCGACACCGTGTACAGCGGTGACGCCGCCCTCGCCTACCTGGGGCTCCACGACTACGACGTCGTCGTCCTCGACCGCGATCTGCCACGGGTGCACGGCGACGACGTGGCGCGCAAACTGGTCGCCACCGGCTCCCGGACCAGGATCCTGATGCTCACCGCCGCCAGTTCCACGGAGGACCGGGTCGCCGGGCTCGATCTCGGTGCCGACGACTACCTGGGCAAGCCCTTCGAGTTCCCGGAGCTGGTGTCGCGGGTACGCGCGCTGCGGCGGCGCAGCGCCCGCCCCGTACCGCCGCAGCTGGAGCGGCACGGCATCCGGCTCGACACCGTGCGGCGCACCGCCTCCCGGGAGGGCCGGGAACTCGACCTCTCGCCGAAGGAGTTCTCGGTGCTCCAGCTGCTGCTGGAGGCCGACGGTGCGACCGTCAGCGCGGAGGAGTTGCTGGAGCGGGCCTGGGACGCCAACGCCGACCCCTTCACCGGTGCCGTCCGGGTCTGCATGAGCAAGCTGCGGGGAAAGCTCGGGGAACCCGCGCTGATCCGTACGGTGCAGGGTGTGGGATACGCCCTGTGAACAGCGATTCCTCTCCGCCGTCGGATGCTTCGGGCTCGTCGCCCTCGTCGCCCTCGTCGCCCTCGTCACGCCCGTCCGGCTCGTCGGACGGGACGCGCAGGGTGCGTGGGGTGCGTGGGGTGCGTGTGGACCGTGATGCCGCGCGCGTGCCGCGCCAGGGCGGGCGCGTGCCGCGAGCGCCTCGTGTTCCCGGTGCCGCCTTTCGTGCACCGCGCGTCCTCCGCGTCCCGCGCCTGCGCTGTCCGCCGTTCATCCGGCATTCCACGATCCGGACCCGGATCGCGCTCGTGTACGGCGGGGCCTTCCTGGTGCTGGGTGCGGCACTGCTCGCCACCGTCAACCTCGCCTCGCGCGCGGGCACGGACTCCCAGGCGCGGGACATCGCACGCACGGCCGCGGTCGTCCAGCCCGGTTACGCCGTCAACGGTCCCCTCGTCACCCGGCGCACGCTCGGGCCGCCGACCGTCTACGACCTCACCGACCACGTCAGCGACGCGGCCGGTCATCAGCTGCTCATCTGGTCCGTCGCCTCGCTGCTCGTCATGACGGCGTGCGCGGTCGGGGTGGGCTGGTGGACCGCGGGGCGGGTCCTGCGTCCCGTCCACACCATGACCGCCAAGGCGCGCCGGCTCTCCGAGCACACCCTCCACGAGCGCATCGCGGCCCGTGGCCCCGACGACGAGCTGAAGGAACTCGGAGACACCCTCGACGCCCTGCTGGCCCGGCTGGAGAAGGCGTTCGACAGCCAGCGGCGGTTCATCGCCAACGCCTCGCACGAACTGCGGACCCCGCTCGCCACCCAGCGGGCCGCGATCCAGATCGGCCTGGACGACCCGTCCCAGGAGGATCTCCTACGGACCCGGCAGATGCTGCTGGACAACAACCGGCGCAGCGAACGGCTCATCGAGGGGTTGCTGGTCCTGGCCCGCAGCGAACGCGGGCTCGCGGCGGGCGAGCGGGAGGAGGTGGACTTCACGCGGGTCGTGTCGGAGGAGGCGGCCCGGCACCCGGGCGTGCGGGTCGACACCGGGCCCTGCGTGGTACGGGGGAACCGGATGCTGCTGGCCCAGCTGGTGGCGAACCTGCTGGCCAACGCCGTCACGTACAACGTGCCCGACGGGACCGTGGAGGTGTCGGCGGTGACGGCCGGCGAGAGCGTGCTGCTGGAGGTGCGCAATACCGGGCCGGTGGTGGACGCGAGGGACATCCCCGGGCTGTTCGAGCCGTTCCGGCGCGGTGAGGGCAGGGACCGGATGGGGCGCGGGTCGGGGCTGGGCCTGTCGATCGTGCGCTCCATCGCGGTCGCGCACGACGGTACGGTCACGGCGGTGCCGGGCCCCGGGGGCGGGCTCGCCGTGACCGTACGCCTGCCGGCGGATCAGGCCTCGGTGGCCGCCGCTCGGGCCGCGATCCAGGCGGGGAGGGCGGCGAGGATTTCGCGGTAGAAGGTGGCGTCCGGGACCTCGCGGGGGGCGGGGCCCGCGTGGAAGAACCCGGCGTTCGGGGCGTCCAGCTTCCGCAGGAAGTCGAAGCCCTTCGCGTCCTCTTCGCCGAACGCGACGAACTGGAAGAACAGCGGCAGCCGCGCCGCGTCGGCGAGCGCCTGCTTCGCGGCCTGCTTGGCGTCCGGCGGGCCGTCCGTCTGGAAGACCACCAGGGCGGGACCGGTCGCCTCCGACTTCTCGTAGTGCGTGACGATCTCCTCGACGGCGCGGTGGTAGTTCGTACGGCCGAGGCGGCCCAGACCCGCGTTCATCTCGTCGATGCGGCCCTCGTGACCGGCGAGGTCGACCGTGCCGGTGCCGTCGATGTCGGTCGAGAAGAACACGACCTGAACGGTGGCGGTCTCGTCCAGGTGCGCGGCGAGGGCCGCGGTGCGGTCGCCGAGGTGCTGGGCGCTGCCGTCCTTGTAGAACGGGCGCATGGAGCCGGAGCGGTCGAGGACGAGGTAGACGGTGGCGCGCAGGCCGGTCAGCCCGTGCGCCTTGAGCCCGGCCTGGGCGGCCTTGTACGCGCCGACGAGGCCGGGCGCGCGGGTCTTGACGCGGGCGAGCGAGAGGGCCGGCTTGGGGGCCGGTGCCGCGGCGATGGGGGGCGAGGCGGCGGGGGCCGGTGCCGCAGCGATGGGGGCCGTGGCGGCGGGGGCCGGGTCCTGTGCGGGTTCGGTCGCGGCTTCGGGCTCGGTCGCGGCTTCGGGTTCGGTCGCCGGTTCGGGGTGGGTCGCCGGTTCGGCGGCGTGGGCGGGTTCTGGGGCCTCGGTTGCGTCGGCCTGGGTGGTGGACGCGGCCTGAGCGGGTTCCGGTTCCGGTTCCGGTTCCGGGGTGGTGACCGCGAGGGCCGGCTCCGAGGCGGGTTCCGGGGCGGGCTCGGAGGTCGTGGGGGCTGTGTCGGTGGCGGCGGTGGTAACCGGACGTTCTTCGGAGGTGGCAGCCGGCGTGGGTTCGGGGGCTGTCTCGGGGGCCGCTTCCGGAGTGGGGGTCGGGTCCTGCGCGGGCTCGGTCGCAGCTTCGGGCTCGGTCGCCGGTTCGGGGGTCTCGGTGGTGGGCTCGGCCTCGGTGGAGGCCACGGGCTCGGGCTCGACGCCGGACTCGGGCTTGGGCTCGGGCTCGACGCCGGACTCGGGCTTGGGCTCGGAGGGAATCTCGGCCTCGACAGCCTTCGGTCCGGAAAGCTCCGGCTCCGTGGCCTTCATCTCCAAGGTCTCCGGCTCCGTGGCCTTCGGCTCGGAAAGCTCCGTCCCCGTGGCCTTCGGCTCGGAAAGCTCCGTCCCCGTGGCCTTCGTCTCCGAGGTCTGCGGCTCCTCCGCCTCCGAATCGGCCTTCGGCGCGTCCGACTTCGGTTCCACGATCTCCGGTTCGTCCGGCTTGGACGCCGCCTTCGTCTCCGACTCCGCCTTCGGCTCGACCGATTCCGGATCCGATACCGATTCCGTGCCCGACGCGGACTCCGCCTTCGGGTCGGGCTCCGGTTCCGGCTCCGCCGTCGGCTTCGGGGCCGCCCCCTGCGACGGGACCGTGGGGAAGGACGCCTTGTCGAAGGCGGCAGCCACCAGATCCGCGGCCAGGCCGCTGCTGCTCTCGACGGACCGGGGAGAGGCGGGGGCCGGGATCGAAGCCTTGGGGGCCGAGTCCGTTTCGAGCTCCGGGGCCTTCTCCGTGGTCAGCTCGTCCGCCGGTGCCGCGACCGGCTCCGACTCCGCGGGCGTGGTGCGTTCGGTCTGGGGCGGGACCGTGGCCGTCGGTGCGTCCTGCTCCGCGCGGTCACGGCCGAACACCTTGCGCAGCAAGCTCCGAATGCCCATGGGCGAGGCCTTTCGCGTGAGTTGGGGGAGATAAATGTCCGACCTGCGGGAATTGATCCCTGGCCAGGGCGGATACGTAAGGTTAGCGGCCGGATCGGGCCCTTCGGCGGCACGGCCCGCCCGTGCGAAAAGCCATCCCGCGAATGATCCGCAACCGGTCTCTCGCCGAATCCTCGCAGCATCCTCGGGCCGTGCCGCATGTATGCCGCGCGGGTCTGATGTGTGTCGTTCAAGCGTGCTCATGCGTATCGGAATTGTCCCGGGGCGTGAGCGACGGATCGTCTGACGCAGTATCAGGTGAGTACTTGTCCGTTATTCGGTGGCATTATCCGAGAAGGGCCGCCCGCCGACCGCACGGGAAAACCGTCACGTGGAACACGCATCGCGGCTCGGCTCGTGCCGGCCATGGCGAATCCGGCCGAAGGCTGAGGGCGAAGACAGCAGGCGAAGACAGAGGACCGAGGGCGAAGACAGAGGGCCGAGGGCCAAGGGCCGAGCCGTGGTCGGCGGCTTCGTGGCCTGACCCGACGCCCGCGCCGCACTACAGTCGGACACATGGTTTCCGGTGAGGCGCCGCAGGCGGAGGGCAGTGCCCGGGTCGACGTCTGGATCTGGTCGGTCCGGTTGACGAAGACCCGTTCGCAGGCCGCTGCCGCCTGCCGTGCGGGGCATGTGAAGGTCGCCGGCGAGCGTGCCAAGCCCGCTCAGACGGTGCGCGTCGGCGACGAGGTACGGCTTCGGCACGCGGGCCGGGACCGGATCGTGGTCGTGTCGAAGATCGTGAAGAAACGGGTCGGCCCACCTGCGGCGGCCGAGTGCTTCATCGACAACAGTCCGCCCCCGCCGCCGCGCGAGGCGGCGATCCAGGTTCCGGTACGCGACCGGGGCGCGGGGCGGCCGACGAAGCGGGACCGGCGGGAGATGGAGCGGCTGCGGGGCGGCGGTTCCACGAGGTGAGCGGCGGCCCCGGCTCCTGACCGCGCTGTCCTGACCGTGCTGTCCCGACCGCGCTGTCCCGACCGCGCTGTCCTGACCGCGCTGTCCTGACCGTGCCGTCCCGACCGTGCTGTCCTGACCGTGCGGCCACGGTCCTGACCGTTCGTACGACCGCGGCTGTGTCCGCGGCAGGGGCCACGACCGCGGCTACGGCTGGGGGGACGCGATGGCCCGTGCCGCCGCCACCTCCCGGCGCAGGGGGGCCAGCACCCCCTTCTCGTCGCCCGGCAGTTCGGCACGCACCTCCACCAGGATCTCGCTCGACCGTATCCCGTCGGCGAGTTCCGTCAACTGCCGCCGGATCTCCGCCACTTCCTCCGCCGGTGGTTCCGGTGCTCCGTGATTGACCCGGACCCGGGCCGCCGTCGTCGCGTCCACGATGCGCTCGACGGCGACGACCAGCGGCCACCAGGCGGCGGCCCGGGCGCCGACCGGGGGCGGTTCGGTCAGCGCGCGCTGGAACTCGGACCGTACGACCGACAGATCGCGGTAGATGCGGCGCCGGGCCCGCAGGCGCTCCGCCCGGTCGCCCGCACCGCCGCTCCCGGGGCCCTGGGCGCTCCCGCCTCCCCCGCCGTACGCGCCCGGCTCGAACGCGCAGGCCACGTAGTCGGCGACGTCCGTCACCACGTCCGCGAGCCGGTGCCCGACGCGGGCGTGCCAGCTCTCCGGCCACAGGAGGTAGCCCGCCACGAGCACGATGGCGCAGCCGATCAGGCTGTCCAGGAAGCGCGGCCAGACCAGGTCGAAGCCCTCGTGGTTCAGCAGGTCGGACAGGAGCAGGATGACCGGGGTGATGGCCGCGGTCTGGAAGGCGTAACCCTTCGCCGTGAACGCCGGGATCAGCGCCGCGAGCAGCACCATCACCGGCACGTCCCACCAGCCGATCGGCACCGCGGCGAGCACCGGCGCAGCGACCACGAGCCCGGCCGCCGTGCCCACCGAGCGCAGCACGGCCCGCGAGAACACCGAACCGAAGTCCGGCTTGAGGACGAACGTGACGGTCAGCGCGACCCAGTAGGAGCGCGGCACCGGGATCAGCGAGGTCAGCGCCTGGGCCAGTCCGACGCACAGGGCGAGCCGCAGCCCGTACCGCCACGAGGCCCCGGTGAACAACACGCTGCGGGCGGTCCGCCGCACGCGTACCCCGAGCGCCGCGGGGCGTCCGAGCCGGTCGTCGACGTTGTACGGGTCGGGATCGGCCTTGTGCACGATGGTCGCGGCGTGCCGCAGCGCGCTGTCCACGGCCCGGGTCGCGGGCGAGTCCGGGGCGGGCAGGCCGAGTTCGGGGCGGCCCGTACGGCTCTCCTCGACGGTGGCGGCCAGTTCGCGTACCGCCTCGGGGATCGCTTCCGGCAGCCGGATCCCGCGCACATGGACCGCGGGCGCCGCCTCGACGAGCGGGATCACGACGTTGAGCTGGGCGAGCAGCCGCACCATGGCGTTGCTGCGGCCGTGATAGCGGGCCCGGCGCGCCAGGATCAGGTCGTACGAGGTGTTGAGGGACTGCGTGACGGCCTGGCGCCGTTCGTCGTACGCGTCGCCGCCCGCGGCGGCCAGCAGGTCGGCGACCGCGAGATAGGTGCCCGCGACCGCGACCCGCTCCGGCAGTTTCCGCCGCAGCGGCCAGGCCAGCAGGGTCAGGGCGAGGACGAACAGACCGCCGACCGTGAGCAGCAGCGGGGCCACCCACCAGGGCTCCGGCATCGGCAGACCGGCGCCGACCACCGCGTTGAGCAGGAGCAGCAGCCCGGACACGGAGGCGACCGCGCCGATCGTCGACATCATCCCGGAGACCAGGCCGACCACCGTCAGCGCGGCGACCGCCCCCCATCCCGTCCCGTACACCAGCGTGCCGAGCATGATGCCGAGCGCGCCGAAGAGCTGCGGTACGGCGATGTTGATTATGCGCATGCGGTACGCGTCGGCGGTGTCGCCGATGACGCCGGACAGCGCGCCCATGGAGACGAGCGCGCCGTACGCCGGCCGGCCGAGCGCGAAGCCGACGGCGAGCGGTGCGGCCAGGGCGATGGAGGCGCGGACGACCGCGGCCCAGGGCACCGGGGCGGACGACTGGGGGCGGAGCCCGCTCAGCAGCCAGGTGGGTGGCGTCGTGCGCCTGCGGCCGTTCCCGGTCTCCGTCTGGGTCAACGATTCCCTCTGTCTTGTGTTCGGCTCCAGTGTGCTCGGCTCCAGTGAGTTCAGCTCTGGTAGCCCTCGACCTCGTCGGCCGACCGGATCCTCGCGGTGGAGGGGTCCTCGCCCGCTTCCCGGAGTGCGCGGCGCTGCCTGAGCAGATCCCAGCACTGACCGAGCCGGATCTCGACCGCGTGCAGCCGCGACCTCTCGTCCGGGGCGAGGCCCGTCTCCCGCGAGGAGCGGTCGCGAAGGGTCCGTTCCTCGGCGACGAGGGCGCCGATGTCATCAATGATGTCGCGCTCCTCATTGTTCCTGTTGTACTGGTCGCCCTTGTTGCCCTTTTTGGTCTCGTTGTTGGTCTCGTTGTTCATGGTGCCTCCTGCGGCGGCGTTCACGGTGCCTCCTGCGGCGGCCGGGCTCAGAGCGCGATGACGGTCTTGCCGCGTGCGCCGCCCGCCCGCTTCCGGTCGAGGGCCTGCGGGGCCTTCTCCAGTGGGAGTTCGGCGTCGATGGGAACGCGCAGTACGCCTTCGGCGGCGCCCGCCGCCAGGATGTCGAGCAGGACCGGAGTGGGTTCGAGCCGGAAGTCGATGCCTGTCACGCCGACGGGGAGCGCAGCCTTCGCGGCGGCGTCGCGGGTGCTGAGGGCGATGCCCCCGGCGCGTACCGGCGCGGCATGCGCGGCGAAGGCGTCCGGCGTGGCGCAGACCAGGTCGACGAGCGCGTCGACGCCGTCCGGGCAGACCTCCCGTGCCGCCTCTCCGAGGGGACGGGCCAGGGTGTCGACGGTGGTGGTGGCGCCCAGGGCGGCCATGCGCCTGCGTTCGTCGCCGCGTACGGCCGCGATCACACGGATGTCCCGGGCCGCCGCGAGCTGGGTGAGGTAGCTGCCGACACCGCCCGCCGCCCCGACGACCAGCAGGCTCTCGTGGCCGCGGAGTGCCACGGTCTCCAGGATCTGGGCGGCGGCCATCCCGGCGGACGGCAGCGCCGCCGCGACCTTGAGGGGGAGGCCGGGCGGGACGAGCGTGACGGCGGACTCCTGCGGCACGGTCAGGTAGTCGCAGCAGGTGCCGCTGACGGCGGGGCCGGCGGTACGGCCGAAGACCTGGTCGCCGACCCGGAAGCGGTTCGGGCCGCTGCCGATCTTCTCCACCCGCCCGGCGAAGTCCACGCCGACGACCCGGGGGAGGGCAGGGGTGGTGGTAGGTGCGTCAGGGGCGGCGGTGCCGGGGGAGGCGGGTGCGTCGAGGGAGGAACCGGGGGTGATGGGAGAGTCAGGTGCCTTGGTTGAGCCGGGTGTTTCGGTGGAGCCGGGCACGGTCTGCCAGTCGCAGGGGTTGAGCGCGGCGTACTCGACCCTGACCCGGATCTCCCCGGCCCCCGGTTCCGGCTTGGGCAGCTCGACCAGTTCGGGCGTGGCCCGGAACGCGCTGACGGCTATTGCTCGCATGTGGATGACCTCTCAGTCGTCCCCGATACGGCAGTCACGGGAACCACTGTGTCCCGGCCCGTCCTCCGACGCACGTCGAGCCCGCCACGCCCCGGCCGGGACGCCGCCCCGCCGGGCGAGCATCGCGCACAGGGCCACCGCGAGCCCCGCACCGAGCACCGTCCATGCCGTCGTGCGCAGCGAGCCCGTCAGCGCGTCGTACACCGCCGCCGCACCGCCCGTCTGACCGGTCGGCACCCCGGCCAGCACCCGGTTGCGGGCGATCGCGACCACCACGCGCAGCACCAGCGCCCCCAGTGCGAACCCGAGCCCGACCAGCGCCGTGGCCGCGAGCGCTGCCTCCGTGCCCGCCGCGCCCCGTGCACTCGTCCTCCCCGCCGCGCCGGCCGTGCCCGTCACGCTCGTCCGGTCCCTCGTGTTCCCGGTGCCCGCCGCGCCGTGTTCGCCTCCCGGCCGCCCGGCGCGCGTCCGGGCCGCGATCCCGGCCACGACCACGGTCAGGACGGCGAACACCACTGTGCCGACGGCGGGCAGTACGCTTCCGGCGCGCAGCAGGCGGAAGGTCTGGCGCAGCTGGTCGGCGCGCTCGGCGGAGATGAGCGTGATCTCCGTGTGCTGGACCGGGATCCGGTCGGCGAACGGGATCCCGTTCGCCTTCAGGTCTTCCTTGACCCGCTCGGTGACGGGCGCCAGATCGATGGTGACGGCCTCGCCCGCGTTGCCGTTCAGCGCGGCGGTGACGGCCTCGTGGGCGGTGCGGTTGGCGGCGTTCCACGCGTCCTGGAAGGCGTCGGTGGTCGTGAAGGACAGCACCGCCCGGTGCAGGAAGTTCCGTACGACGTCCTGGAGCGGCCCGGCGTCGATCTGCTGCATCGTCGCGTCGGTGATCTGGTCGGCGACGGTGGTGCGCACCTCCGGGTCGGAGGCGAGCGGGGCCACCGCGGCGACGTACCGGTCCGTGTCGTCGATCTCCAGGTCCACCCAGGCGGACAGCGCGCTCAGCGGGACGAGCACGGCGAGCAGCACCGGCACCACCATCGACAGCGTCTTCGAGAGATACGTCCGCACCCCTCCAGGAAATCCCGTACGGCGGCCCCGTGTCCCAGGCTCTGGGCCATCCGAGTTGCCGGGCGGGGCGGCCGGGTGTGCTCTGGAGGGAAAAGAGGATGGTGCGCCCCGGGGGGAAAGAGGGGCGTCGTGTCCTGGAGGGACGGCGACGGAAGGAGCTCTCCGCCATGGCCACTCACGCAGCGAGTCCGACACGCGGCCGGCCCCGGGGCCGGGCACACGCGCGTCGGCGCAGCACGCTCGCCTGGGCGATACCCGTCGTACTGGGTGCGGCGTACGGCCTGTACGCGTCGTTCATTCTCCGCAACAACGGCGCGAGCGGCGGCCGCCAGTTCTGGTACGGCCTGATCACGGCCGTGGTCCTCGGGGCACTCTGCTTCGTGCTGGGACGATTCCAGCGCGACATGATTCCCCTGATGCGGGCGGTGGCCTACGGGGCGCTGACCTGGGCGGCGATCGGGCTGCTGGTGGGGCTGACCGGGTCGAGCGTGTTGCGGTCATCGGCGCTGGGGCTGTCGGTCGGCCTCGGGATGTTCGTCACGGCGTTCTACCTCTTCTACACGCACGAGAGAGCGTGACCTCCGCCGCCGGGGCCCCGGTGCCACCATGGGTGCCACCGGGTACGACCGGCATGACCGGCATGACGACGGGCCCGCACGGAAAAGTGTGCGGGCCCGTCGACGTCATGACTCGTCACGATTCATCATGACGTCGTCGCAGTGACGTCGTGGTGATTCGTGGGCGGCGTACGAGGTACGTCGCGGTGGCGTCAGTCGCGTACGACCGTCACCGGGCACGGCGCGTGCTGCGTGACGTGGAGGCTGACCGAGCCGAGCAGCGTCGCCTTGAAACCGCTGTACCCGCGTGCGCCCACGACCAGCAGGTTCGCGCCCTTGGCCCGCTCCAGCAGGGACTGGGCCGGGTTGCCGATCACGATGACCTTGGTCACCTTGGCCGCGCCCTCGGCACCCAGGGCCTCCTCCAGCGCCTCGGTGAGCGACACGGTCGCCAGGGCCTGCGGGTCGAAGTCCTCCGGCATGCCGGGCATCATGGACGCCCAGCTGGTCGCCGGGTACTCCCAGCTGTTGACGGCTTCCACCGTGTCGCCGGTCAGCTCCGCCTGGCGTACGGCCCAGTGCAGCGCCTTGATCGACGACTCGGAGCCGTCGACGCCCACCACGATCCTGCCCATCTCTGCCTCCAGCTCGGTTCGGCTCAGTGCGCAGAGGCGGCACGCGAGGAAACCTCGTATCACCCGGTACGGGCTGCTTTCGCATGACGCATCTTTCGCGCCAATGTAATCAAACAGGACAGATGTGGTGGTGGCGCGGGCCTGTCAGTCCCGGCTGTCCGGCCGTTCGGCCCGCACCGTCCGGACCGATGGGGCCGATGGTCCCGGGCTGATGGTCCCGGGCCGGTCGTCCCGGGCCGCCTGCCGCGGGCCGGCTGCCCAGGGGCCCTGGGATCGGGCGACGGAACGGGCCGGTGGAACGGATCAGTCCAGCCGCAGGTCGGCGAGCTGCTGCTCGAACGGTATGACCTCGTCGTCGAGCCCGAGCGTCCTCGGTGCCCCGGAGGCCGCCCGGCCGCCCGTGAGCACGGCGGCGAGTTCGCCGCCCGCCCGCCGGATGCGGGACGGCAGGCCCTCGGTGTACTCGTCGCCGGACGAGCCCCAGTCCTCCGACGCCGCGTACACGGAGGTCGGCAGGACACTGGCCCGCAGGTAGGCGAAGAGCGGGCGCATCGCGTGCTCCAGGACCAGTGAGTGGCGGGCGGTGCCGCCCGTCGCCGCGACGACGACGGGCTTGCCGGTGAGCGCGGTGTTGTCGATCAGGTCGAAGAACGACTTGAACAGTCCGCTGTACGACGCGGTGAAGACGGGCGAGACGGCGATCAGGCCGTCGGCCTCCGTCACCTCCTTGATCGCCTTGTCCAGGGCGGCCGGCGGGAAGCCGGTCACCAGGTGGTTGGCGATGTCGACGGCCAGGTCGCGCAGCTCGATCAGCCGGACCTCGACCGTGCGGTCCTGCTCGGCCAGCAGCCGTTCGCGGGCCGCGCCGGCCAGCCGTTCGGCCAGCAGTCGGGTCGACGAGGGGCTGCTCAGTCCCGCCGACACGGCGACGATCCGAAGCGGCTCGGTGGAGGGCAGGGTGGGCGTGCCGGACGTGCCGGGCGTGGTGGACACGGTGATCAGACCTCCTTCGCGGCGGTGGCGGCCGTGGCAGCGGTGACGGTGGTGGCGGTCGTGGTGCCGTCGGCACCGGGGGCGTCGGCCGCGACGCCACGGGCGGCGGCGACGGCCGGGTGGAGGGGCGCGGCGTCCGGGACCCCGGCCGGCCGCAGGGCGGCGAACTCCTTGCGCAGCACCGGGACGACCTCCTCACCGAGAATGTCGAGCTGCTCCAGGACCGTCTTCAGCGGCAGTCCCGCGTGGTCCATCAGGAACAGCTGGCGCTGGTAGTCGCCGACGGCCTCCCGGAAGGTCAGGGTGCGCTCGATGACCTGCTGCGGGGAACCGACGGTCAGCGGGGTTTCCCGGGTGAAGTCCTCCAGCGAGGGCCCGTGCCCGTAGACCGGCGCGTTGTCGAAGTACGGGCGGAACTCCCGTACCGCGTCCTGCGAGTTCTTCCGCATGAACACCTGGCCGCCGAGGCCGACGACGGCCTGCTCGGCGGTGCCGTGCCCGTAGTGCGCGTACCGGCGGCGGTAGAGGTTCACCATCTTCTTGGTGTGCTCCATGGGCCAGAAGATGTTGTTGTGGAAGAAGCCGTCACCGTAGTACGCGGCCTGCTCGGCGATCTCCGGGGAACGGATCGAGCCGTGCCAGACGAACGGCGGGACGCCGTCCAGCGGGCGCGGGGTCGCGGTGAACGACTGCAGCGGCGTACGGAACTTGCCCTCCCAGTCGACGACGTCCTCGCGCCACAGCTTGTGCAGCAAGGCGTAGTTCTCGATGGCGAGCGGGATGCCCTGGCGGATGTCCTTGCCGAACCAGGGATAGACCGGGCCCGTGTTGCCGCGGCCCATCATCAGGTCGACGCGGCCGTCCGCGAGGTGCTGGAGCGTCGCGTAGTCCTCGGCGATCTTCACCGGGTCGTTGGTGGTGATCAGCGTGGTGGACGTGGACAGGATGATGCGCTCGGTGCGGGCGGCGATGTAGCCGAGCGTGGTCGTCGGCGAGGACGGGACGAACGGCGGGTTGTGGTGCTCGCCGGTCGCGAACACGTCCAGCCCGACCTCCTCCGCCTTCTGCGCGATCGCGAGCGTCGCCTTGATCCGCTCGTTCTCGGTCGGTGTCCTGCCGGTGGTCGGGTCCGTGGTGACGTCCCCGACGGTGAAGATCCCGAACTCCATGGCCCGCCTCCGGTTTGTTGAACATTGAACTACGTGGGCACACCCTACAACGGGACGGGCTCCTGGGCTATTCCGAGGGGGTGCGTCGCTGTTCCGGCTGTTCCGCAGGCCGCTGTTCCGCGTGCCGCTGCTCCACGGGTCTCCGTTGTTCCGCAGGTCTGCGTTCCGCAGGGGCCTGCCGGGGCGCGGGCCGGGGCATGTGGGCCTTTCCCGTACCGCCGGGCGTACCGGCGCGTTACCATCGGCCCATGACCTACGCACCGTGCCGGAACTGGTGGCGCTCCTTCTAGGAGCGGCCACTCCACGCGCACGGAATCAGGGCCGTTCGAATCGGACGGCCCTTCTCTCTGCCTCGTACGGGTGCGGATGCCGGTGGATTCCGGCGGGCCGTCCTCCACCCAGCCAGTACCGCAGCATCAGCGAGGAGAGACAGCCCCATGAACGCAGCCACCGCGCCCGCCACCGCCGACGCGCCCGCCGCCGCGCCCGTCGTCGAAGCCGTGCCCGCCGACGCCTCCGCCACCGACACCGCCGCCCTGCGACGCACCGCCGAGCTGGAGGAGCTGATCCGGCGGGCCCCGGAACGGTTCCGGGTGATGACCGGGGACCGGCCCACCGGATCGCTGCACCTCGGGCACTATTTCGGCACCCTCCACAACCGGGTCCGGCTCCAGGACCTCGGGGTGGACGTCTTCGTGATCATCGCCGACTACCAGGTGCTCACCGACCGGGACGTCGCCGACCGGCTCACCGAGCACATGGAGGCCATGGTCCTGGACTACCTGGCCATCGGCGTCGACCCCGAGCGTTCGACGATCTTCAACCACAGTGCCGTGCCCGCGCTCAACCAGCTGATGCTGCCCTTCCTCAGCCTGATCTCCGTGGCCGAGCTGAACCGCAACCCCACCGTCAAGGACGAGATCGCGCACTCCCGGCAGTCGACGGTGAGCGGGCTGATGTTCACGTATCCGGTGCACCAGGCCGCCGACATCCTGTTCTGCAAGGGCAATCTGGTGCCGGTCGGGCGGGACCAGCTGCCGCACCTCGAAGTGACCCGGACCGTCGCCCGCCGCTTCAACGAGCGGTACGGGCAGGTCTTCCCGGAGCCGGACGCGCTGCTCTCCGCCGCGCCGCTGCTCCTCGGCACCGACGGCACCAAGATGAGCAAGAGCCGGGGCAACTCCATCGCGCTCGGCGCCACCGCCGACGAGACGGCGCGGCTGATCAAGGGCGCCAAGACGGACGCCGACCGCCACATCACGTACGAGCCGGAGAACCGGCCCGGGGTGTCCTCGCTCGTCCTGCTGGCCGCGCTCTGCCTGGACCGCGACCCGCGCGAGTTGGCGGAGGAGATCGGAGGCGGAGGGGCCGCCGCGCTCAAGCGGGCCGTGACCGAGGGGGTCAACGACCGGATGGCGCCGATCCGGGCGCGGCGGGCCGAGTACGCGCGGGACATGGGCTACGTGCGGTCCGTGCTGCGGGCCGGAAACGTGCGCGCCAACGAGATCGCCGGGGCCACGCTGGACGAGGTGCGGGGGGTGATGGGCGCCGTGCTCTAGTGCCGCTCCCGGCAAGGTCTTCGCCGACGCGGTCGCCGCCGCCCTGGACTCGGTCGGCGCTCTGGAGAAGCCCGGCGGGAAGCGGTGACGCGAGCGGCGGTCGGAGCACAGCAGGGCTGGAACGATCAGCTGCCGCCCACGAAGGCGTACAAGGCGCGTCCCGGTCTGTCTCGTGACAAGCGGAGCGCCGAGCAGGACCAGGCGGCCGGAGGCCGACACCGCCGCGCCGTGCCACTCAGCGACGGTTCCTACGCGCGCGGGTCGATCCAGCTCCGGCTGTACCGGAGCACCCGTCGCATCCGTGCCTACCTACGCTGGTCGGACAACGGGGAGACGAGGGAAAGGTACGTCTGCGAGGTCTACGAAGCGACCCGTAAGGCGAACCTCGCTCTCGCGTGGACGAAGGCACGGGAAGCAAGCAAGGTGGTCGATGAGCCGCTCCCCCCGAATTCGAGGGCGTCGTCGGTCTCCGTTCGCGCGGTCATGACCGCGAACAAGGGCAAGGACACCAAACCGGAGCTGATGCTGCGCGCTGCCCTGCACCGCAGGGGGCTGCGCTACCGGGTAGGCATCCGCCCACTCCCCGAGCTGCGACGCACGGCGGACGTCGTCTTCCCCAGAGCCAAGGTGGCGGTCTTCGTCGACGGCTGTTTCTGGCACGGCTGTCCGGACCACTACCGGCTGGCGAAGAAGAGCGGCGAGAAGTGGAGCCAGAAGATCAAGGACAACCGGGACCGCGACGCGTCCACCACGCTCGCTCTCAGGGACCAGGGGTGGGCGGTGCTCCGGTTCTGGGAGCACGAGGATCTGGAACTAGCCGCCGAGGAAGTCAGGGCGGTAGTCGAAGAGCGAAGGTCCGGAACCTGACGACCCTCTGGTGCTTTCCTCCGGCAGGCTGGCAGTCTGCCTCGGCACGTGATCGTGAACGATCCAAGTGGTTCCCCTGGGCCAGGCGAGACCGCACCCGAGATCGAAGGCGCTGAGCAGAAACCGCGCCCCTCCCGGTGGAACCACTGCCGGACTACGCCCCGTTACCCCCCAGCCGTCCAATCTGGTCCGCGCCTGGTCCGCACGCACCGCCCAAACCCGGGATACCGGCGATGCGAGGTGGGACACCTCACCAAAACGAGAAGGGTGCCCCATGCCGGGGCACCCCATCTGACCTGCCCCAACGCGCACTTGGCGGAGGCTGTGGGATTCGAACCCACGGTGACGTTGCCGCCACTACGGTTTCAAGGGAATGCTGTGGGAAGCGCCTTCACCGTGGCTGACCTGCTCGTTCCCCATCCCCGGGGCTCCTCACCGCCGTTGGCGGTCCGCACCTGGTCCGCTGGGCCCGAAACGCAGGTTCTACCGCTGTGGCCCTTGGCAGACGAGTATGCCGCCCAGGCAGGTGACACGGAAAGCGCCCTCTGCCTGAATGGTCTCGTTGACCCGCTCCCGGGCGCGCTCGATCGTCTCCCGGAACGGAACGCCCATCTTGTCCGCCCACGCCTCGTACGAGGCCAAGTGCGCGACGACCGGTTCGGCGTCGGTCACCTCGATCACCCCGGGGAGGGGGATCGTGCGGATCTCGCCGAAGACCGTACCGAGGATCGCCGGCGCGTCCTCCAGGGTGAAGCGGGCAGACAGCTGCACTCGGGCCGGACCCTCCTGGACGCCCAGCACATCGCCTGCGGCCTGGCGCCAAAGGTGCTCCAGTTCGCGCTTGTCGGTCTGACTGTTCGTGGAGACGATCGCGATGCCGCCGGGTGCCAGTACGCGCCCCAGCTCCCGTATGGCCTGGACCTGGTCCTCGACGTGGTACAGCATGTGCAGCGCAAGAACCGCGCCGAGGGCTCCATCCGCGATGGGCAACTGTTGGACGTCCGCGACGACGGCTCCGGGGATGGCGCCGAGGATGCCGTGAGAGACGTCCATGGGCAGCACGTTCAGGTCGGGACGGTCCTCCCGCACCCGGGCGACGAACTTCCCGTTACCGCAACCCACGTCCGCGACCGCACCGCGTACGCCGACCAGTTCGTTCACGACGATGCCCGGAAGGTCGTGTCTCGGGGTCTGCCATTGGTAGAGGGACTGACGGGCAGCCAGGTGCTGACCCGTGCCGTACGCCTTGGTGGAAAGAAGGCTGCGGTCGGTGACCAAATGATCATGCATGGGCTGGACGGTCATCGGGGCTCCGTGGGGTTGCTGTCGAGAGCGGGCCGGACGGTCACCTCGTGAATGTGCGCGCGGAGATCGACTGCCGACTGTGCGCCACGGTACGGCTCGCTTCCGAGGAGCACGGCCAGGTTGCGGAGCCTGATGGTGATGCTCGCCGTGTATCCCTCGGCGGTGAACACCTCCGAGAGCTTCGCACCGGCTCCCTCGACCTCACCGCTGGCAAGGTAGGCCGTGGCCAGGTCCAGATGGGCGGCCTGTAGATCGCCGGCGGAGCGGTCGCCTTCCGGCCCGGTCTGGTACAGCTCCACGGCGCGATTGGACGCGCTTATGGCGTGCCGGATCTGCTCGTCGCCCCCGACGGCCAACAGCGTGGTCCCTGCGTAGGCCCACTGCTTGGCCTCGGGAAACGAGAAGACCCCGGGCAACTCATCGGGTCCCGCAGCACCCCGTGCCTCATGGGCCAGTGCAAGTATCCGCAGCGCGCTGTGGTTGTCCCCTTCAGCTGCGCGGGCCCGTGCCTCCAAGCTCAGCAGCCGGGCCTTGATCGTTCCCATGCCGGGGCCTCGGCCCTCGCTCTGCCCGGCCTGCGCAAGGTCTCCTGCCCGCCGGTAGTCCCCCGCCCAGTAAGCGGCCAGTGACTGGAACGACCGTGCCCATGCGCGCAACGGTGAGTGCTTCGAGATCTCCGCGCACTGCACCACGGTGCGGGCATGCGTAGCTGCGGCGGAGCGATCCCCCAGGTCGAGCGACACATGCGCCGCGAGACCGGACAGCCACCCCGCGACCACGTACAGGTGACGGGTCTGACCGGGGTGTTGTCGGCCCTCCAGTAACCGGAACACCTCGGCCCGAGCCGTGCGGATCTCCGGGACCAGGAGAGACAGAGGTCGGCTGACGAAGTCCCGGGCGAGTCGTTCAACGTCAGCGTCGAACTGTTCCAGTACGAGGGCGTTGACGTTGGTCTCCGCCGCATGCCGAGCCAGCCGGGCGGACAGCTCCGTATCGGCGGCCAGGGATCGGACATCATCAGGCGGAGCCTCTGCGGCTGGCGTTCCTTCTGGTGCGGCGGCCCCCTTCGGGTAGAGGCCCAGTTCCGCCTCGCTGGTGACCTGGAACACCGCGCATAGGGCGGCTCTGTAGTCGCCGGAAGGCCACGTGATGGCTCCTCGCTCAAGGCGGGAAACCCAGTTCGCATCGAGCTCCGGATCGCGCCCGGTGGCTGCCTGGACCTGAGCGCACACGCGCTCCGCGACCTGGGTCTGAGTCCATCGCTGGGCGTTTCTGCGTCTGCGAAGAGCTTCGTTCGCCATCATCCCGCCGTCCGCTGGTCGAGTCGGGCGCCGAAAGCGTAGCCGGAATCTGCCTTCTGAGTGCCTACAACGTGCCTAGCGGAATGCCCTGTTGGGTGTCTGGCCAGCGGAGTTGACTGATCTCAGCCGCCCGGAGAGGCGGCCTCCCCCTCGCAGCGGGCCGTAGGGCCGTCCGTACGTCACACCTGCGGCCCGCTGTGTCCCCGGAGTGCAGTGCCCGACCAAGACCGAGGAGAGGCGCAGTGTCCACCAAGAGCCGTATTCATCAGCGTCAGACCGTGCCCGGCTGGGTCAGCGAAGGCACCCTCATCCGCGACCCGCTGAAAGGCCGTACCGGCGTCGTGCAGTTCATCGGCGAGTTCGAGGACCCGAAGACCCGCGTCGTCATGCAGAACGCCGTCTTCGCCCGGCCGGAGGGCGGTGGAGTGGCGTGGGTGGTCGAGGACCCTGCCAGCCTGGAACGCGGCTAACCACACGCGCCCCCTGGGGCTGGCGTCAACAGCTCGCTGTCCTCCTGTACGTCGTCGCCGTCAGCGTCCTGGTGGTCACCCTGGCCGTAGCCGGAGACCCCGGGAGCTGACCCACAGATTTCCCGCCGGGACCCGGCGGGCCCCATCGAGATCAGGAAGGAGTACGGGATGAACGAGAACGCTCCCACCGAGCAGGCCAGCGGCCTGCTGATCGGTGTCCGCCGCATCGCTGCTGCCCGCTCGCGTGCCGAGGAAGCCTCGGACAACACGGGCGGCCGGTCGGACATGAACGACAGCTGATCGACCGAGGAGACCCACGGTGATTGATTCCGCATCGTGGGCCGAGCGTCTGGGCGGGGACACGTTCCTCGCCCAGACGTGCTTCCGGGCCCACAAAGTGATCCGCTCCACTGAAGATGCCCGCCCCTCGCTGCTGGCCTGGGACGACCTGAACGAGATCGTGGCCGCTCACCGGCTCGAACCCCCTCGGATGCGGCTCTCCCGCGCCGGGGAAGCCCTGCCCGCCACCGCGTACTCGATCCTTCGGACGAACCGTCGCGGGCTGTCCTGGTACCAGCCGCAGCCTGCCGACTTCCACGCCCGGCTCGCCGAGGGTGCGTCCCTCGTCATCGACGCGATCGACCAGATCCACCCGCCCATCCGGGAAGCCTCGGCCGGCCTCGAACGGTTCTTCCGCACCCCCGTGCAGGTCAACGCGTACGCCTCGTGGACCGCCGAGGAAGGCTTCGGCACCCACTGGGACGACCACGACGTGGTGGTGCTCCAGCTCGAAGGCTCCAAGCGGTGGAAGATCTACGGCCCCACCCGGCAGGCCCCCGCCTGGCGCGACGTGGAAGCCCCTGAGGCCCCGACGGGCGACCCGATCGCGGACATCGTCCTGACGCCCGGCGACCTGCTCTATCTGCCGCGCGGCTGGTGGCACGCCGTGAGCGCCGACCAGGGCACAGCCTCGCTGCACCTGACCTTCGGACTCGCCACTCAAACCGGCGCCGAGTTCCTGGGCTGGCTGTGCGACGGCCTCCGGGCGAACGTGACCGTCCGGGCCGACGTACCGCGTTTCGGCACCCCGGAGGAGCGGGCGGACTACCTGGCTGCCGTACGGAAGGAGGTACTGGCCGCCCTGGACGACTCTGCGGTTCTGGACCGCTGGGAAACGTCACTGGACGCGACGCACCCCGGGCGCCCGCGCCTGTCGCTGCCCCACCTCACCGCCGTTCCCGCCGAACCGGGCATCACCGTGCAGGCCACGGTGCCCCGTGCCCGGATCGACCAGGACGACCAGGCCGTCACCTTCGCCGGGGCAGGGAACGAGTGGGCCTTCGCCCTCCCCGTCGCCCCGGTCCTCCGCCTCCTCGCCGATGGACCGCCGGCCACCCTCGCGGACCTGGCCGCCGAGTCCGATCTCACCGTCGTCCAGGTGGCGGAAGTCGTCTCCGCACTGGTTGCCGGTCAGGCCGTCGCAGTGGTCGGGGGCTCCTCGTGACCGCTTCCCTGGGACTGGGAACGTACCGGGTGCGCGCCGTCGAACAGGCGGCCCGCACCGCGTGCGCCGACGGGCTCGTGTGGATCGACACCGCCCCCAACTACGGCAGTGCCCACCAAGCGCTCGGCCCCGTCATCGCCGACCACCCGCGCGCCATGGTGGCGACGAAGACAGGATTCTTCGCCCCGGATGAGGGCGCGGCTGCTCTCCGAGCCGGGCTCCTCACCGCCGCTCAGGTCCGGGCCGGACACAGCCTTCTCCCCGGCTTCGTCCGCTGGCAGACGGAAAGGTCTCTGGCCGCTCTCAGCCGGATCGACCTCGTGTTCGTCCACAACCCGGAGCGCGCCGGCCTCCGTCCCGCGGAGCTTCATCCGGCGCTTCGCGAGGTGTTCGCAGTCCTGGAAGAGTTCGCCTGCGCGGGCAGGATCGGCGGGTACGGCGTGGCCACCTGGTCGGGCTTCCAGCACGACGCCTTCTCGGTATCCGAACTCCTGGGCCTGGCCATCGAGGCCGCTGGTTCGAGTGAACATCACCTCCGGGCCGTCCAACAGCCGGTCAGCCTCGTCATGGCAAGGCCGATCGCCCTCGCCCTCGACGGCCGGGGCCCTCTCGTCCTGGCCCGCGCGGCGGGCCTGATCACCTTCGGCTCCTCACCCCTGCACGGCGGCGAACTGCCCGGCCTCGTCACTCCCGAACTCGCCGAGTTCATCCGTCCGGGGGCCTCGCCGGGCACCACCTGTCTCCTCGCTGCGGCCTCCTGCCCGAGCCTGGACGTGGTACTGCTGTCTGCTGGCTCCGCCCACCATTGGGCCGCCGCAAAGGCCACCACTGCCGCCCCGCTCGATCCGGGCCACCTCAGGAAGGTCACCGATGTACTCGCCCAAGGATGAGACCACCAGGGCACGCATGGAGGACGCCCTGGCCCACGCCGCGTCTCGCCTGTCCACCACGACGATGGGGGCGCCGGCCTGGGGATGGCTCGGCCGCACCATCGGCAGTCGCACCGCAGGCGGTCACTGGCTCCGCGTCCACTGCGGAGAGGCAGCCAAGACCCCCGTCACCCGGAACGAGGGGATCGCCCTCGCCGAGGAACGGGTGTCCGACAAGGTGTCCCGCCCTCACCTCCACGACCTGTACCGCTGGGACGGCGGCGAGTACGTCTTCGAGGCGGAGATGATCGACTACATCGCCCAGCCCGTCATCTCTCCGGAAACGCCCGACCTCACTGCGGATCCGGGCCTGCCGGACTCCTGGTGGACGACCCTGCGGGAGAGCCTGGACGCTCTCAGCACCGCCGAACCGCCCCGCGAGACCATCCGCCAGTCCTGGGCCGACCGGGTCTTCCCCGAGTTCCTGGGGATCCCCGCCCCGGCCATCACCGAACGCGTCACCGGGCACGCCGACCTCCAGTGGGCCAACCTGACCCACGACCCCCTCGTCATCCTGGACTGGGAGCGCTGGGGCGCCGTCCCCGTCGGCTACGACCCCGCGATGCTCTACGTGAACAGCCTCCGCGTCCCCGCCGTCGCCGACCGCATCCGTGCCGAGTTCGCCCACGTCCTCGACACCCCCGCCGGCCGGATCAGCGAACAGATCGCCCTCGCCGAAATGCTCCAGGCCGTGGGCCGTGGCTGGTACGTCGAGCTGGCTCCCCTCCTGCGCCGACGTGCAAAGGACCTGACGGGGGTCCGTCCTCCAGCCCCGTCCCCCGCGCATCCGACTGCCTGATCGGCGCCTCCCGTACGAGCCCCAGCGCACCCCTCCGCGCTGGGGCTCGTGTGCATCAACCTCCACCCCGTCTCTGGCATTTGATAACGGTTGCCGCACCTGAGCATCGCGGTCGGCCGGAGCGGCTTTGGCCGGTGTCCTGTTCGGGTTGGGGTCGGGCGTGTTCAGGGGGCCGTACGCTGGCTGGCAACTCGGGCAGGCTTTGGGCCTGACCGCAATTAGGCCCTGTCCTGAGTCGTGATCAAGGTGTGGGGCGGAGGCTGCGTATCCAGATCACCGCCCCGCGCAGGTGGAGGCCGGCGAGGTAGCTCTCGGGTTTCTTGTCGTAGCGGGTCGCGAGGCCGCGCCACGCCTTGATCTTGTTGATGCGGCGTTCAACGCTGTTGCGGTCTTTGTAGAGCTCGGCGTCGTGGGAGAGGGGCCGTCCGCCTCGGCTTCCCTTCTTCTTCCGGTTCGCGGCCTGGTCGGCCTTCTCCGGGATGACCGCCTTGATGTTCCGTTTGCGCAGATGGGCGCGGTTGGCGCGGGAGGAGTATGCCTTGTCACCGGCGACCGCGTCGGGACGGGTGCGCGGGCGGCCGTCCGGGCCACGGATCTTGATCTTGTCCAGGACCGGGACGAACCCGGGGGCTGTCGGCGGCCTGCCCCTCGGTCAGGATGAAGGCGAGCGGGCGGCAGTGGGGGTCGGAGGCGAGATGAACCTTACTGGTCAGGCCGCCGCGCGAGCGCCCGAGCAGGGCGGCCTTCAGCCGGGCCCGGTGCCGCTGCCGGACGCGCCGTCGTTCCTCCCGGTCCGGGGCGGGCTCGCCCTGTTCGCCCGCGAACTGCGGCTTTCGTTCCTTCCCGCGGCCCCCTTTGACGCCTCGGCGGCCTCTTCCAGAGACCTCAGGACCTCCTCGCCGACCCGCATGCCCGCAGCGTCCTGATGGGCGCGGGCGACCGTGGAGTCCACGCTGACCAAGGACAAGTCCGTCTGCCCGCGCCGGGCCGCCCCCGCGATCATCCCGTCCATCAGAGCCTCGAAAACACCGGCGTCGCGCCACTGGAGGAAGCGGTTGTAGACGGTCTGCCAGACCCCGAACTCCGACGGCATCTCCCGCCACTGGCTGCCCGAGCGGAACTTCCAGATCACGCCCTCAAACTGCTCCCGCAGATGCTCCGGATACGGTCCGGACCTGCCTATCGGCAGGAACGGGCCGATCAACTCCCACTCATCGTCCGTGAGTTCAGTACGCGCCATGCCAGATCCCTACCCGCCATGAACGATCAACGGAAGAGGCATCTCACGCCTTGATCACGACTCAGGACAGGCCCTAGCGGCGGGCGGTCAGGTGGTGGCTTCCGGCCAGGCGCCCCGTGCCGCCACCTCCAGGACCAGGGCCGCGATGTTCCAGGCGTCGTCGGCGCCGCTGTGGTGCCGCCCCTCCAGGGGAAGACCCGCGATCCGCAGGGCCTGGGCCATGCCGGGGCGCTTGCGCAGGCCGTAGCTTTCGGTGAAGGGGAGCTTGGCGTTGGTGTGGCGGTGGCCGAACGGGTAACGGGTGCCGGTGGCCCGGCACTGGCGGGTGAACTGGTTGCGGTCGTAGTCGCCCCAGCTGGCCCAGGGGCGTGCCCCGGCCCGGTGCTCGGTCGCCAGCAGTCGGCAGGCGTCGGCGAAGGGGAGACCCGTGTCCACCTCGGCCTGGGTCAGGCCGGTCAGTTCCGTGCAGAACGCGCTGACGGTCGACCGGGCCGGGCGGACCAGGATCCGGTGGCGCGCCACCCTCTCCGCCGACCGCAGGTCGACGACCGTCAGCCCGATCTCGATGATCTCGCTGACCGCCCCGGGCGGCGGTTGTCCGTCCCAGCAGGTCGCCTCGATGTCGATGACGTTCAGGAGTTCCGGTTCCGGTCCTGTTTCCATGGGGGTGAGGGTAGATATCGGGGATGCGGTCCGGCACCCGGATTCCGCGGGCCACACGGCCACCCGTGGCTCACCGAAAAGTGAACGAGCCGCGCTTGCCCAGCAGTTCGTCCAGGCGCCGGCGGGTTGCGGCGATCACCAGGCGGTCCTCGGGGCGCAGTACGTACCCGGGGTGCAGGTCCCGGCGGGGCACTGCACGGGCGCGCCTTGAGGCGGACCTCGCGGCGGACGGTCACTGATCCATAAAAGCCATGGATTCCTCAACAGCAGGAAATGCCCGGGTGTCGACGCCGGTCGGGATGCTGGGTTTCTTTTCGGTTCTGAATCAGCCGTCGGGGTTGCGGTTGGGGGCGGGGCGGCGTGCGGTGTCGCTGATGCGGATCAGGATGCCGACGAGGGCCCAGTTGGCGATGACGGAGGAACCGCCGTACGCCAGGAACGGCATCGTCATGCCGGTCAGCGGAATAAGGGCCATCACACCGCCGGCGACGACGAAGACCTGCAGCGCGAACGCGCCCGACAGGCCGATGGCGAGCAGCTTGCCGAACGGGTCGCGGGCCGCGAGGGCGGTGCGTACGCCGCGCTCCACGATCAGGCCGTAGATCAGCAGGATCGCCATGACGCCCGTCAGGCCCAGTTCCTCGCCGAAGGTGGCGAGGATGAAGTCGGAGTTGGCGGCGAACCGGATGAGGTCGGAGTGGCCCTGGCCGAGGCCGGTGCCGAGGGTGCCGCCGGAGCCGAACGCCCACAGCGCCTGCATCGACTGCTCGGAGTGACCGGCCACGCCCTGGCGGCTGAGCATGTATTCGCGCATGGGGTCGAGCCAGGCCCGGACACGTTGCTGAACGTGCGGCTCGAAGGAGGCGACGCCGACGGCGCCGGCAGCGGACATCAGCAGACCGAAGACGATCCAGCTGGTCCGCTCGGTGGCGACATACAGCATGATGACGAACAGTCCGAAGAACAGCAGCGACGTGCCGAGGTCCGTCTCGAAAACCAGGATCAGGATCGAGAGGAACCAGATGACCAGGATCGGGCCGAGGTCGCGGCCGCGCGGCAGGTACAGGCCCATGAAGCGGCGGCTGGCCAGGGCCAGCGCGTCGCGCTTGACCATCAGATAGCCAGCGAAGAAGACCGTGAGCACAATCTTCGCGAACTCACCGGGCTGAATGGTGAAGTTGCCGATGTGGATCCAGATCTTGGCGCCGTATATGTTGGCGCCCAGGCCCGGGACCAGCGGAAGCAGCAGCAGGAACAGCGCGCCCACCATGGATATGTAGGTGTAGCGCTGCAGGACGCGGTGGTCCTTGAGGAACATCAGCACCACGATGAACAACGCGACGCCCATCGCCGTGTACATCAGCTGCCGTGGCGCGGCTGTTCCCGCCTGCTTGATCGACTGCAGCAGCTCGGACTGGTCCAGCCGCCAGATGACGACCAGGCCGAGCCCATTCAGCAGCGTGGCCAGCGGCAGCAGCAGCGGGTCCGCGTACGGCGCGGCCTTCCGTACGACGAGATGGGCGACGCCCGCCAGCAGGCCGAGGCCCAGGCCGTAGCTCAGTAGTCCGGACGGCACATGGTCGTTGATGGCCAGGCCCACGTTGGCGTAGGCCAACACCGGGATGACGACGGCGAACACCAGCAGCGCGAGCTCGGTATTGCGGCGGCTCGGCACGCCGACCGTGGACGTGTGGTGCGCCGACGTGTTTGTAGCACTGCTCATCGTGTGACAGAGCCCCTCACGGCTTGCCTACTGTGTACCGGACAGAGAGACGACCTTCTGCTCTTTCTCCGAGAGACCTGGGCTGGGGGTGGGCGCGGCGGTGAACCTGGACGGGGACGGCGACATCGAAGCCGGCGAGTCGGCGGTGCTGTGGCCTTGGATGTCGTTTTAGACGTGAAGGAAGCGTCTGCGGTTCCTGTGGAATCGCTGGTGACCAGCAACCTGTCTCTCACTCCCGAAATCGCACGGAGCCGTAGCTTCTGTTCTCGGTGCGCCAGATCGCTGGGGTACGGGTGCAGTGCAGGCCCGGGAAGGTGGCGTGGGCGGAGTCGGCCATCCGGTCGGTGAGCCGTTGGGGGATATCGGCCGTGACCGCGCCGCCGGGGCGCGGTCGACAGCGAGCTTGTGTGCCCGGTGGGCTTCGACGGGCGGATATCACGCAGCACCAGGCAACCTTCCGAGCATGCGCTCCCTCTCCTGCTCCGACAAGGTCACCGGGTGAACGGCCATACCGGTTCGGGCGGTTGTCGCCTCACCCCGCTGAAAACGAGGAAAAGCATGAGAGTGAGAACTGGCGTGACCGGGCTGATGGCCGCTGCCTGCGCGGGCATCCTCCTGGCACCGTCCCCGGCCGGCGCGGCCCCGGCCCCCGAAGCCTCCCGGGCCAAGGCCGGTTCCTACTGCGTCGTCAAGGTCAGTACAGGGAAAACCACCTGCTATGACACCTTCCGCGAGTACATGGCCGCGATGACCGGCGGCCGGATCACCGACGCCCCGGCCCCGGAGAAGGCTGCCACGGACAAGAAGTTCCAGGCTCGGCTGAACGCGCTTGCCACCGCCCCTGGCGCGATGGGCGAAGCGGCCGGCGCCTCGCTCTACGAAAACGGCCACTTCGGTGGCCGTGCTATCGGATTCGCACTTGACGAACCGTGCAAGAACGACGGCCGGTGGGATGCCCAGGTCAGCGACCTCGCCGCCCGGAACTTCGACAACATCACCAGCTCCGTGATGGCGTGGGGCAACTGTTATGTCGAGCTGTACGCGGACACCAATTTCAGAGGGATACACAACACCTACGACAAAGCGGACTGGGTCGGCGAAGCGATGAACGACCAGGCCAGCTCTTACAGGCTGAAGGCCCGAGGGGAGGCCGTCAACTGAAGTTGTTCCGCGAGGTCCGCGAGCCGCGCAGCGCACTGCGGCGCCGGACCCGGCGGATGGCCCGCTTCGTGTACGAGGGCGGAGCGGGCCGCTGCCGGATCGGCTGAGTGGTCTTCGCGCTCGTCGGCGGGGTAGTGCCGCGGCAGGCAGTGTGGAGGGGGTGGGCCGGCCGGGGTGCGAACCCGGTCGGGGGATGCGGGACGGCACCCGGATTCCGCGGGCCCGCCCGGCCGCGGTCCGCCCGCTCAGGCCCTCGCCTGTCGATGGTGGGCGCAACCGGGCCTCCGGCCGCGCCCACCTGCGTTCGGGCGGGATGTCCGCGCGGTGAGGTCAGCGGCGAGGGTGGAAGACGAACTGCCGCCCCTGCCCCTTGCTTTCCGCGAGCTTCAGCGAGAACCCTCCGACGTCCGCCAGCAGCAGGGACGGGATCTCGGTGCCCTGGGGCAGCGCCTTGACCTGTCCGGTGGCGAGCGTGGCGGTGACCGGCCTTCCGGATTCCCCGGACGCCCGGGAGTAACCGTATGCGGTGCCGTCGGCTATGGACGTCAGACGGACGTAATCCGCGTCGCCGCCCTCGTAGAAGCAGTACGCCTTGCCCTGTTCGAGGTCGAAAGCAACGCTGTCCGAAACGGCGTAGCGACCGTCGGGCGACAGGGTGGGCTTGCGGGATTCGCCGTCCGAATCCGATGCGCACAGCGTGGACGCCACCAGTTTCCCGGACTTCAGGTCATGCACGGCCGTCACCGATTGGTTTCCGTACCCATTCTCGGGGAACCAGGCGGACAGGATGTGCCCGCCGAGGACTTCCATTATTCGGCCGACGCTGTACTTGTTGGGATGTGTCTTGCTGCCCGGGGGAACGGCGTCGCCGGCGTGCCAGGCGCCGGGGACACCGAAGCCGCCGAAGGCACCGAGCTGCACGACCGGACCGTCCGGGGAGAGCGCTTCCACCGGGCCCGAGCAGAACTCCCAGGGGCCGTCCTCATCGCAACGCAGTTTCAACTCCTCGTATGTCGTGACGCGGCCCTTCGACAAGTCGATCGCCGTAGTGCGGTCATCGTTTGGTCTGCTGTCCTCCCAGAGGACCAGGATCCCCTTCCCGCCGTCGACGACCCTCGGCCTGTCATGGGAAGGCATCGGTATCGAGAAGGTGCGGGCCGGAGAGATCTCCTTCCCGGAGGAGTCTGCCGGGTAGAGGAGGAGGGAGAACGTGTCATCTTCCGTGAAGGAGGGCGCCCACGCCCAGACGGCGATGTACTCGCGGTCGTCCTGGTTCACGACGAGGAGCTGCGGGAGGTGCGACGAGTCCGTGGCCACGTTCTTGCCCGGGGCCGGAGGCTGCCAGGGCTGACTGCTCCAGCGCAGTGCGCCGGTGGCGGCCTCGCGGGCCTCGACGACGTATTTCTCGCCCTTCTTCTGGAGGAAGGCGACGACGCCCGCCTCGGGCGCGGCTCCCACCGGCAGTTCCGTTTTGTCGTCGTCCGGCCAACTGACGGTCTGCTGCCAGCCCTTGGACGTGTCGAACTCCTTCGGTGCCCTTACCGCCGGCTTGGGGGACTTCTCGGCGCTCGGCGTGGAGCCGTTCCCCGCGCTGTCACCGCTGCCTCCACCGCAGGCTGCCAGCATCCCGGCCGCCACCACGGTGACGATGGCCTTCGTCACAGACTTCATCCGCGCCCCTCGGGTATGGGGGTGCCCGTGATCCGGCCCCCACAAGATCAACAAAACGTCGTTATAACACCCCCTGCGCAGCGGTTTCGCAGGAGGGGATGTGGACCGCGCCGAGCCCGCTTCGACAGGGCGGCCCTGGCCGCGGCGGCGAGCACCGCGACCGGGCAGACGTGCGGCAGCGCCCGGCCGACGCCGGTCGTCATGTGCTCGATCCCCACCTCGACCAGCGGCGGCACCACGGTTGCCGGGCGGAGCACGCGCGGGTCATGGGGTGCGTACGGCCGGGCCGACCCGTTCGCGCGTCACGGGGCCGGCGACCGCCGGACCCGCTCCGGGCGGCCGGCGCCGACGCCCCGCATCGCATCGGCCGGGCCGGTGCGCACACCCCGGCTACGACCGCGGTGCCACGGGGCGTCGCCTGCGCAGGAGGTCGGCCAGGCCGCGCCGGGTCGCGGCGATCACCACGCGGTCCTGCGGGCGCAGCACGTACCCCGGATGCAGGTCCCACACCAGCCCGGACGGATGGTCCGGGCCCCCGTCGACGGGGGCGGCCAGGTCCGGGCGGCGGTCCTCCGGCGGTGTGGCGTCCAGGGCCAGCACCCGCCACGCGCCCGCCTGGAACGCCTGCCGCACCGTGCGGCCCTCCAGCTGCGGATGTCCCGCCACCTCGACCGCCGCGAACAGCATCACCTTGCGCTCCACCGGTATGGCGCCCAGGATCTGACGTCCCATCATGGCGACCGCGAAGGACGGGGCGGCCAGGTGCGAGACGGAGCGGGAACGGGTCACGGCCTGGGGGTGCGCGGTGCGCAGGGTGCGGTAGACCGCGGTGGCGAACTCGTCGTCGAACAGCCGCAGCGCCACCCGCAGGTCCGGCTTGACCGAACGGGCGTAGAGCGCCGCCTCCAGGTTCGTGGTGTCGATGCTGGTCAGCGCCAGCAGGGCGCGGGATCGGTGGATCTTCGCCGCTTCCAGCACGCCCTCCTGCGTGACGTCTCCGACGACCACCGGCACGTGCAGCCGCCGGGCCACCGGAATGCCGCGCGCGTCCGGATCGTTCTCCACGCACACCACGGGGACGCCCATCTCGCGCAGCTGGACGAGGACCCGCGTACCGATCTTGCCGAGTCCGAGCAGCACCACGTGGCCCGACAGGCCCCGGGGCGGGCGGCGCAGCGACGACACCGTGCGCAGTGAGCCGAAGGCTTCCAGGACGGCCGCCACGAGCAGCGGAAGCAGCATCAGCCCGGCGACTCCGGACAGGAGTTGGATGAGCTGGCGGGCCGTTGGTTCGCCGGTCGCCGGGTCGCCCATCGCGAACAGGTCCAGGAGCGTGAGGTACGCGGCGTGCATCGGGTCGTCGCCGGTGGTGAGTGTCGAGGCGACAGCCAGGGCGACGACGGACAGCCCGACGCCCAGCGCCGACCAGCGCAGCCGCCGTGAGAAGATCCGGCTCAGCGGCGCGCTCCTGCCCCCCATCCGGGGCGGCGGCGCGTCCGGGTCGGCCCGGCTCACCGTCTCCAGGACGACGGCACCGCGGCCCGTGGCCGCCGCCACCTGGCTAGCGTCCGGGAGGAGTTGGGGGCCCTCGGCGCCGCTGCTGTCGGAGCCCTCGGTGCCCGCCGGGTCGTGGGTGGTGGAGGACAGCAGGGCCAGGGTGCACAGGCCGGGGTCGGCGATCCGGCCGTCCTCGGGCGGGGTGCGCTCGGCGGCGCGCAGCAGCAGGCCCTCCGCCTGGATGACCTTGCTGGAGCCGGTGAGCGCGGTCGCGGCGAGGGCGGGCGCGGCGGTGTCGGCATCGGACAGGACGGTGGTGGAGGCGTCCAGGGCCGCCGGGTCGAGGTCGGGGGCGGTGACGGCGGCGGCCTGGTCGAGGAGCGCCGCCAGATGCTGGCCCAGCTTGCGGTTGTAGAGCCGGATCACCAGCCGAAGGCGGGGGTTGAGGCGGCGGGCGATCAGCGCGGCGCGGATGTTGCGTTCGTCGTCGTCGTAGACCAGGGCCAGCGCGGCGGCCGAGTCGACGCCCGCTTCCTCCAGCGCCTCGTCGGAGGGCTCGGCGGCCTCCATGATGCGCACGGCCTCGACCCCGGCGTTGGTGTCGGAGCTGTCGACGGTCAGCACACCGGAGTCGTCGATGGTCAGGATGCCGGAGCCGTCGCTGTCCCCGGCCGGATCGCCGCCCGAGGCGCCCGCGCCGCCGAGACCGCCCAGGTTGCGGTTCATCGCCGCCGACATCCGGCCGAACAGCGTGGCGGCCCGCCCGCGCCCGGTCAGCGGCAGCTCCGGGCGGCGCGCGTCGCGCCCCGGCGGGAGCAGCAGCGTGACCCGTTCCCCGTACACGTACCGCAGTTCCACCGAGAGCCGGCGGGCGAGGGTGTCGTCGCCGCAGACGACCATGTGGCCGCCGGACGAGGCACGTTGGGGCTGTGGGGGGAGAGTCGACACGTGTCCCAGCATGCCTTGCCCGCCTCCATCGCTCGACCCGTTCGGGCAGTCAGTGATCTTCGTGTGACGCAGGGAATTCCGCGGGGCGGGTGATCGCGGGGTGAGGGGCCGCGTGGCGGGCCGTCGGGTTGGTGAGGACGTGGCGCGGGTCGGCGACACGGACGATGGCCGACTCCACCGCAGCGATCCGGTCCGCGAGCAGCCCCAGGGCGGCGACGGCCCGGCCCAGGGGGTCGTCGTCCGGGGCGCCGAGTGCCTGGGCGCGGACGTAGGAGGTGGTGATCTCGGCCCAGCGCGCGGCCTGCCGCGTCGTGAGCCGGCCGCGCAGTTCCGCGAGCTTCAGCAGGTTGGCCTCGGCGCCCGTGGTCAGCGTCTGGGCCTCCCCGGCGTAGTGGTCGTCGATGACGGCCGACAGCTCGGCGTCGTTCATCACCGGCACGATCCGCTCGGCGATCTTGTTCATGTTGCGGTACGAGCCCTGGAGCCGGAACGGCGGCTCGGTGCGGGACTCGTCGGCCTGGGCGGCGGAGGCGATGTACGCGGCGTTCACGGCCAGCACCGTGTCCCGGGCGGTCAGCAGATGGCGCAGCACCGCCGTGATCCGCTCCACCTCGGCGGGCGCGTAGGGGTGTTCGAGGCGGTCCGGGCGGGCCGCCCCGTCCCCGGACGCGAGCCGCACGAACAGCGCCAGGTCCTCGCGGGAACGCCCGGCGAGCGGGGCCAGCACCGGGTTGGCGGTCAGCGCGTTCTCGACGAAGCTCAGCGCGAAGACGTCCTCGCGGCCGGTCAGCACCTCGCCGAGGTTCCACACGTCGGCCCGGTTGGCGAGCATGTCGGGGATCCGGAACCGCGCCCCCGACTCGGTGTACGGGTTGCCCGCCATGCACACCGCGAACCGCTTGCCCCGCAGGTCGTAGGTGCGCGGCTCGCCGTCCCGTACGCCTTCGACGCGGCGGGTGGCGTCGCAGAGCGGGATGAACTTCTGGAGCAGTTCGGGCGAGGTGTGCTGGATGTCGTCCAGGTAGAGCAGGGTGTTGTTGCCCGCCTCCAGCGCGAAGTTGATCTTCTCGATCTCCTGGCGGGCGGTCGCGGTCCGCGCCTGTGCCGGGTCCAGGGAGGTCACGTCGTGGCCGAGGTTCGGTCCACTGACCTTGACGAGGACCAGCCCGAGCCGGTCGGCGACGTACTCCATGAGCGTCGTCTTGCCGTAGCCGGGCGGCGACACGAGCAGCAGCAGCCCCTGTGAGTCGGTGCGCCGGTCGGCGTCGGCGGTGCCGAGTTGCTTGGCGAGGCTGTCGCCGATCAGCGGCAGGTACACCTCGTCCAGCAGCCGGTTGCGGACGAACGCCGACATGACGCGCGGCCGGTGGTCGTCCAGCCGCAGCCGGGCCCGCTCGGCGGCCACGAGTTCGGTACGCAGGCGCTGGTAGGCGCGGAAGCCGGGGACGGCAGTGGCGCGGAAATCGCCGGTGCGGGCAAGGAGTTCGTCCAGTCGTACGGTCAGCCGGCCCCGGTCGACGCGCGGATGGGCGCCGAGCAGGCCGTCCACGGTCGCGCCGAGCGGCGCCGCGCAGTCGTAGCGGGCGAGCACCGGCTCGGGGCACAGTTCCACGGCGACGGCCTCTGCGAGGTCGCCCGGCTCGATGCCGGTGCCGCTCGCCGCCGCGTACGAGGCGAGCCAGCCCTCGGCCAGCTGGCGGCGGGCCGGGAGGTCGTCGTGCAGGGCGGCCAGGTCCTCGTCGTAGGCCGAGGAGCCCACGGCACGGCGGAACTTGTCCAGGAACGTGCGGACGGCGACGCTCGTGACGAAGCCGTCGGGGCCACTGGTCAGCTCCTCGAAGAGGTACGCGGCCACGGCCCCGGGGCCGGGTGCCTCGGCACCGGTACCCGGGCCGGAGAGCAGGGACGAGGCCGCGCCCATGGCGTGCGCCCACTCCTCCTGGAGGGCCGCGACGGCGGGCGCGAGCCCGAACGTCTCCCGGGCGCGGGCCAGTGAGACGGCGCGCCGGGTCCAGGAGGTGCGCCGGGCCTCGTCCGCCCCGTACGCCCAGAACAGCTGGGCCGCCGCCCGTACGGCGGGCGGGAAACGCAACAGCCCGGCCCCGGCGTGGAGTTCGAGCAGCGTGGCGAGGATCGCGGCGGCGTCCTCGTCGTGCACTCCCCGCTGATGGCCCTCCTCGTACGCGGCTGCAGCCGACTCCCGTACCAGGGCGGTGAGTTCGTCCGGGTCCAGGGCGGTCAGAGCGTCCACGCCATGCTCGGCGAGGAGCCGGGCCGCCAGGTGCTCGGCGCGGTAGACGCGCGGCGACTCGGAGGGCAGCGTCCGGTCCCAGTACGGGCGGGTCGCCGCGAAGTCCGGGTCACCGACCGGGGCCCGGTAGTCCGTGCCGGTCAGCGCGAACGCCAGCTCCTCCCCGTGCGGGACGAGCGTCAGGTCGAACGGCTGGGTGTTCACCGCGAACCGGTGCCGACCCAGCCGGATCACGGAGCCGCCGTCCGCGTACAGCTCACCCCGGTCGCGCAGCGCCCGGCCGGCCTCCTGCCGGGCGGCCAGCAACCGCCCGTCCAGCTCCTCGGCGCGCACCGGATCGCCGAGTTCCCGCAGCTCGTCCGCGGTGCGGCGGATCTTCGCGACCATCGGGTCGGAGGCGAAGTAGGTGTGCACGGCGTCCGGGTCGGGCAGGGCGGACACCCGCCGCGAAACCGTCTCCAGGACCCGGGCCGCCGAGTCCGCCAGCCGCTCCGCCCGGCGGGCCCGGGCGTCCTGGAGGGTCTGCTTGCGGGCCGAGAACGCCTCGTACACCTCCGTGCGGCGCTCGGCCAGCTCGGCGAGGAAGTCGTCGAACTCCGCGAACCGCGACTCCAGGTTCTCCAACTGGAGGAGCAGTCGGGAGAGTTGGTCGTCGCAGGCGTCCGGCGTGCCGGCGGCGGCCAGGGCTCCGGTGACGGCCTGCCCGAGCAGGGCGAACTCGGCGGCGAACTCGGCCCGCCCCTCGTGCTCCAGGAGCTCGCGGCGGCGCGCGTCGAGGGTGGCGCGGGCCCGGTTGACCCCGCCGAGGACCTCCGCGATCCGCTCCAGGATGGACGTACGGACCATGGCATCGCCGATGTCGAGCCCGGCGACCACGTCCGTGACGGTGTTCAGGCCCTCCGTCGTCCCGGTCAGTCGGTCGCCCAGGGCGGCGGCTTCGGCGACGGTGGTGAGCGCGGACGCCTCGTCGGTCAGGCGGGCGATGTCGGCGTGGTGGTCGGCGAACGCGTCGTCCCGGGCGAGGAACGCGACGGCGCGCCGTCCCGCCGACTCGATGTCCTCGGCGGTGGCGGCGGTCAGTTCGGCGATCCGTTCCGTGTCCGCGTACCGCATCTCCGCGAGCGTCGCCAAGTGGCCCTGAGTACGCCTGAGTTCGGTGAGTCGGCCGACCCATTCGGCGGCCGAGCGCGGGGCCTCGCCGCGGACGCGGCGGACGAGCGCGGTGATCCGGTCGGCGGTCTCGGTCAGTGCGTCCGCGGCCTGCCGGGTCAGCTCCCGTACCGTCTCGAACTCGCCGGTGATCTGCTGCGCGGCCTCCCGTAGCCCGGCCAACGGGGCGGCGAGTCCGCCCAGTTCGGGGTCGGCGAGCCAGTGGTAACGGTCGGTGGCGCGGGTGCAGTCGGCGACCAGCCGCGCGTATCCGGCGGCGGTGGGGGTGGTGCCGGTGATCTGCTCGGTGCTGTGCGCGAGCGCCAGCAGGTCGGAGACACCGCGCACCAGATCGGCGTTGCCGATCCGGGCGAGCGGGCCGGTCCCGGCGGGGCGGGAGGCGGCGTGGGTGTCGGAGACGTACGGGGTCCGCCAGCGCTGCACCGGGTGGACGCGGGCCGGTTCGTCGCCCCCGGCACCGGCCTTCAGCAGGATCAGCGTGCCGTCGTCGAGCAGGGCGTGGCCGCGCCCCTGGAGCGGGGTGGCGACCTCCTGCCGGATCAGGTTGTAGGGCAGGAGCAGGCCGCGGCCGTCGTCGGGGGAGCGGAAGACGTAGAGCACGTCCTCCCCGTTCGGGGAGCGGACGACGCCCTCGAAGACCGGGTCGGTGAGCGGTTCGGCGATGTCGAAGGTCTTCGCGGCGCCGGTGGTGAGGTAGTAGCCGCCGGGGAAGATGATCCCCTGGTCCTCCGGGAGCCGGTGGCAGGCGGGCCCGATGCCGTCGAGCCGTGTCACGCTGCCGAGCAGCGTGTTGAAGACCAGGTGGCGCCAGTTCTCCTCGTTGTACGGGCGCACGCGGAGCAGGACCAGCGGCCCGACGGTGGCGTGCTCGACGTCGGCGTCGGCGAGGGACTGGAGCGGTTCGGCGACCGGCTCCTCGTAGATCCCGTCGGGGGTGTCGGTGTCGTCGACGGTCTTGATGGTCAGGGTGCCGCCGAGGGTGTCGACGAAGAGGACGGCGCCGCCCGGTCCGTCCGCGTCCCCGCCGACGGCGATGTGCGGGTGCCGGCCCGGGACGTGGGACTCGCGTCCCGCGACGATCCAGGTGAAGTCGTGGGAGGGCGGGAAGACGTGGTCGCGGTCGCCGCGCGCGTCGAGGAACGCGCCGGGCGAGCCGTCGGGGCCGAGCGCCCAGCGCAGCACCCGGATGCCGTCGGCGTTCTCGCCGGTACGGAAGACGGCGAGCAGCTTCCCGTCCACGCGGCGCAGCCGCAGCAGGCGGGCGTCGCGGTAGTAGCGGTGCAGAGTGGTGAACTCGCGGACGAAGCCCTCGTCGTCGAGCACGCCGCCGTCGGGTGCCTCGCCGTTCTGCCCCGGATGCGGGTCGGCTTCGGTCAACTCCGGCCCGTAGAGGGCGAGTACGTCGTTCACCTCGGCCGGGTCCGCCGTCCCGGGGGCCCGCTCGAAGCCGAAGAGGAGCCGCCCGCCCACGGCCACCAGGTCGCGGGGCACGCACGCCTGGGCGGTGCGGATCCGCTCGGTGCCGGTGAGGTGGAGTCCGGTCGAGCCGAACTCCTCGGTGCGGCGGGCGTTGAGCGCCTCGGCGCGGGCCGCGAGATCGGCGGCCCGGTCGTGGAGCCGGCGGCGCAGCACGTCGTACGTCCCCGCGTCCACGGGGCCGCCGGCGGGCGGTGCGGTCGTGGTGTCGGTGTCCATGCGCGCGGCTTTCTGTGAGGTGTGCGGTGTGCCGGGGCGCCCGTGCGGGTGGTGGTGCGGCCCGTGGGGTGGGGACGGCCGGTGGCGCGGTGTGCGGTGTGCGAGGGGCCTGTGGGGCGCGGAGGCGGTTCTGTGGTGGGGCGGGGGTGCGGTGGTGGTTCTGTGGTGGGGCGGTGGTGCGGGGGCGGGCGGCCTGCGGCGTGGGCCCGTCCGGTGCCGGGGGACGGTTCGGCGGTCACCGGACGGGCCCGGGGATGTCCGGGCAGGGCCCTGCCGCCCTGCCCGGACGGGTTCCTGGCCGTTCGCGGCGCCCGGACCGGGCCGCGGGCGCGGTGAGCGGTGCCCGCGGAACCGGCCCGAGCCGGACGAGTGTGCCTACGCGACCGGCGCCCCGTTCCGTGCCGCGAGCGTCTCCGCGTCCGCGCCGTGCGCCCCGGCGTCCGGAGCGTTCACCGCCCCCTCGGCCCCGGCACCCGTACCGGCAGTCCCGGCTTCGGCCCCGGTTCCGGCGGCCGTACCCGCGACACCCGCGCCCACGGCCCCCGTCAGCGCGGCGACCGGCAGGTCCGCGAGGCCCGAGTCCCGTGCGGCGGACAGCAGTTGACGTACCTGCTCCGGCGCGATCCCGGCCCCCGGTGCCCGCATCAGCCGCGTCAGCAGCGCCGACACCGTCAGGTTCCGCACGTCCCCCGTGGTCACCGAACCCACCATCCGGGTCAGGTCGTCCGTGAACGAGGACGTGCCGTCCAGCCACGGTCCGGCCAGGGCCTTCGCCGTGTCCGAGTTCTCGACGAACCCGTCGAGGCTCCTGCCCAGCGAGATGGAGGAGACCAGCCGGTCGAAGAAGACCGACTCCCCGCCGACGATGTCGATGTCGGCGTTCTCCAGTCCGGTGGCCAGCACCGTCGCCTGAGCCTCCGCGACCTGCCGCTGCACGTCGAGCCCGGCCAGCCGGATCTCCTTCTCCGCGGCGAGCCGCAGCCGGTACTCCTCGTGCCCGCGCGAGGCGTCGTCCAGGGCCGCCATCGCCGCGGCCTTCTCGGTGAGCCCGGCCGCCTCGGCCTTCAGCTTCTCGCCGATCATCGCCGCGTCGGCCGTCGCCTGGGCCTGCGTGCCCTCCGCCTCCGCGAGGGCCTTGAGCCTGGCCCCCTCCGCCTCGGCCCTGAGCCGTGCGGAGGCCGCCTCGGCCTCGGCGAGACCGGTCTTCTCGATGACGGCGGCGGCCGCGTCCCGCACCTGGACCTCCGCGAGGCCGGGAGCGGCGGACTCCGCCTGGACACCCTCCGCGAGCCGCAGCTTCGCCTGGGCGTCCAGGTCCGCGGTCTTCAGCCGGGCCTCGGCGAGCGTGAGCTGTTCGGCGGCCAGGTGGGCGGCCGCGGCCTCCGCCGCCTCGGCGGCCTTGATGTCCTTGACCAGCTTCTCCTGCGCCTCCGCCTCGGCGGCGATGATGACCGACCTGCGGGTGCGCTCCGACTCCTCGACGGCCCGCAGCGTCTTGATGGACTCCTCCTGCTCCGCGACCGTACGGTCCACGGCGATGCGCTCCCGGATGACGTCCGCGACCTCGCGGCGCTCGGCCTCGACCTCCTTCGTCGCGGCGATCCGGTCGAGCTCCGTCTGCCGCTCGCGCCCGATGACCTCCAGCAGCCGGTCCTTCTCGATGCGCTCGTTCTCCACGGCGATGACCCGCTCGCGGTTCTTCTGCGCGACGGCGATCTCCCGGGCCTGGTTCTCGCGCTGGATGCCGAGCTGCTCCTCGGTACGGATGAACGCGGCCTGGGCGTTCAGCCGTTCCTCCTCCTGGACCTTGGCGGTCGCCGCTTCCTCACGGGCCCGCAGCGTCTCGACCTCGCGGCGCTGCTTGATCTCGGCCTCGGCCTGCCGGCGCTCCAGCTCCAGGATCGTCTCCCGGGCGTCGACGTCCTGCCGGGTGATCTCCTTCTCCTCGGTGCGCTGGTACTCGTTGGTGCGCACGTGCTCGATCGCCGTCAGCTCGGTGATCTTGCGGATGCCCTGCGCGTCGAGGATGTTGGCGCCGTCGAGCTGCGTCATGGGCGTCTGCTCAAGGAAGTCGATCGCCGCGTCGTCCAGGTGGTAGCCGTTCAGGTCGGTGCCGATGACCCGGATGATCCGGTCCCGGAACTCCTCGCGCTTGGTGTACAGGTCGACGAAGTCCAGCTGCTTGCCGACCGTCTTGAGCGCCTCGGCGAACTTCGCGCCGAAGAACTCCTGGATCGCCACCTTGTCGCTGGCGCGCTCCGTGCCGATGGACTGGGCGACCTTGATGACGTCCTCGACCGTCTTGTTGACCCGGACGAAGAAGTTGATGTGGATGTCCGCGCGGATGTTGTCCTTGCAGATGAGGCCCTCGCGCCCGGTACGGCGGATCTCGATGGTCTTCACCGAGATGTCCATGTACTCGGCCTTGTGCAGCACCGGCAGTACGACGGCCCCCGTGAAGGTGACATCGACCTTCTTGGTCTTGGAGATGATCAGCGCCTTGCCCTGCTCGACCTTGCGGAAGAGTCGGCTGATGACGAGGAGGAGGGCGACGGCGATGAGCAGGACGACGGCTACGAGTACGCCGAAGCCCAGGGTGATGGCATCCATGGCGGTCCTTGACGGCTGGTGCGGAAGGCGGAAGGCGGAAGGCGGAAGGCGGAGGGAGGGAGGGGCGGGCCGGCCCGTTCGGCCGGGAGCCTCGTGCGGCCCCGTTCAGTCCCGGTCAGTCCCTTTCGTTCTTTCGTTCAGTCACGTTCATTTACGGTCAGTCACGTTCAGTCCGGTTCGGGGTCGTCGGAACGTGTCCGGCGATGGAGGGTCGTGGACGGCCCGGCGTTCTGCGAGGCATCCCGCGAGTCGTCCCTCGGGGCCGGCGTCGACGTGATCGGGCGCGGCGGCGCAGCGGCCGACCGCACGACCGGCCGGCCGGAGGACCGGTCGGAGGTAAGGCCGACCGGTCAGCCGGAGTGGTGCGCGGTACGTGGCGCACCGTGCTGGGCGGCCGGGCGCCGGGCGCGGCGCGACCCCGGCGGAACCTGCGACCTCGGCCGTTCCGGCCGCTCCAGGTGCTCCGACCGCTTCAGCCGTTGAAGCCCTTTCGGCTGCTCCGGCTGCTCGGGCCGTCCCGGCGGGCCCGGATCGAGGGCCCTGTCGTACGGCGAGACCCAGAAGAACTCGCCGTTGTCGTCGTACGCGTACAGCAGCCCCGCGCTGCCCGCGACGAGCAGCGGCCCGTCCGGCGGACTCAACAGCCTGACCTGGACGATCGCGGTGGAACCGTCGTCCGCCACGACCTCGGCCTGACCGAAGTCGGAACTCACGGAGCCCGTACGGATCGTGCAGACCCGGCCGAGGAAGTCCTGCCGTGACGGAGGGGGTACCTCCGGCAGGCGGCGGCGCAGCAGACGCACCAGCGCCCGCGTGACGGTCCAGGCGATCAGCAGCGATCCGACGAGCACGGCGCAGGTGAGCACGGCGCGGAGGGTGCCGGTGGCGCCGCCGCGATGCAGCAGGACGGTACCGGTCAGGCTCGTGAACCAGCCGACGACGACCAGCACGGACACCGAGACGGTGACCGGCACTCCGCCGATCCCGGCCAGGCCGGTGTCCAGGTCCCCGTCGAAGGAGTGGTGGTCGGCGGCCCCGGCCAGCACGAGCAGCCAGAAGAAGACGACCACGGCCAGCGCGGCTCCGAACAGTACGGCCGGAAAGGCAGTCGCCGCGCTCAGGAATTCCTGCATCGGTCCACCCCTGTCTGTTCTGGCGGGGTCCGGTGACGGCGATGGGTGACCCAGGCGCCGCGGCCCGCGCATGGCGGTGCCGCGACGGCCGGGCCGTCCCCCGTGTTCCCCCGTGTTCCCCCGTGGTGCTGGGCCGATCGTGCCATTCGGGCCCCGGGGAGTGCACTGCCGGAATCCGGCAATCTTTATGCGGCCTTGATGCCGGGCACCGGCAGCGCGGCGTGGTGTTGGATGGACGTCGGAGTCTCGTCAAGAAGTGAGGGGGGTACGTGTGGCCGCGCCGGAGATACCCGACGAATATCTGGGTGACTATGCCCGCATTCTGACCGAGGTCGCCGCCACCGGCCGTCGGCTGACCCGGGACGAGCTGGACGCCCGTCGGGCCATGGGGCGCCGGGCCGCCGAGGCGGGTTTCCAGATCCGTGCCCTGGTCGGCCTCCATCTCGCGGCGACCCGCGCCGACTGGCCGTGCGGCCCTTCGGCCGACGCCGCGACGACCGATTCCGTACTGGCCGCGGTCGAGCAGGCCGTCGACGCCTTCGCCGAGGGATTCGAGCGGGCCCAGAGGATGACGGTGCGGCGCGAGGAGGCGGCGCGCCGGGAGTTCATCGACGACCTGCTGTACGGGCGCAGCGACCTGGGCCGGATCGCCGAGCGCGCCACCCGGTTCGGGCTGCGGCTCTCCCGCGCCCACGCGGTCGCGGTGGCCACCGGTCCGGAGGCGTACACGGAGACCGACCCCGTGCCCCGCGCGGTCGAGTCGGCGCTGCTCGCGCGGTTCAGTGGCCGGAAGATCCTGATTACGACGAAGGACGGGCGGCTGGTCTGCATCGCGCCGGCCAGCCAGCCCGATGTGCTGCGCTACTTCGCCAAGCAGGCGCACGCGGCGACGGACGGCGGCCGGGTGGCGGTGGGCCGCCCGCATCCGGGCCCGGGGGGCGTGGTCCACTCCTACGACGAGGCGCTCGACGCGCTCGATCTCGCGCAGCGGATGGACCTGGACGATCCGGTGCTGTACGCCGCCGATCTGCTGGTCTATCCGGTGCTGACCCGGGACCGGCAGGCCATGGCCGACCTGGTGCGCGGTCAGCTGGGCCCGCTCCAGCGGGCGCGCGGTGGGGCAGAGCCCCTGCTCAACACGCTCATCACCTACTTCGACGCGGGCTGCGTCGCCGCCGAGACGGCCCGGCGGCTGTCGCTGAGCGTGCGGGCGCTGACCTACCGTCTGGAGCGGATCCACCAGTTGACCGGGGCCGACCCGGCCGACCCGATGCACCGTTACACGCTGCAGACGGCGGTGATCGGCGCCCGGCTGCTGGACTGGCCGGCCAAGGAGCTGTGACCCGGACGCCGGGAGAGGGGTGGCCGCGGGCGCCGCGAGAGGAACGGCCGCGGGTGCCGGGAGCGGAGTGGCCGGGGGTGCCCATCGGGGGAGTTGGGCACCCCCGGCCTGCCGGAGGCGGACCGGTGTCGTCCGGTCCGCGGTCGTCCGGCGGTACGCGGGCGGGCCGGGGTGCCCGGTCCGCCGGGGAGGGAGTCGAGGACCAGGGCCGGTCCGGAGACGGGCCCTACAGGTCGAACTCGTGCGGCGGGAGGTCGAGCGCGAAGCACGCCTCCCGCACGACGGCCCGCTCCGACGCGTCGAAGTTGCCGTCGGCGCCGCCGATGACGATGCCGATCTGGATGACGGCACGCGCCTCGGCCGGCTTCTTCTTCGCCTTGCCGATCTCCTGGAGGATGGAGACCTTGCCGAAGTCGAAGTCGGCGGTGAGCTTGTTCACGTAGTCGTTGAAGCGACGCTGGAGGTCGTCCGCCGGGAAGTTCTGCAGGACGTTGTTGGAGGCGATCAGCGAGGCGACACGCTGGCGCTCGGACGGGTCGACGGAACCGTCGGCAGCGGCGACGAGGGCGCACATGGCCATGCTCGCATCACGGAACGCCCCGCTCTTCAGGTCGTTCTTCTTCGCTTCCAGCTGCGACTGCATCGACGAAGCAGATTCCTTGATCCGATCCCACAGGGCCATGTCGTCTCCATACGTTGCGTTGTGTTGCCGGAACCAACTGAACTCTACAGGCGTGTAGAAGTTAGCAGGAGGGTGTTCCCGGAGTGTCCTCCGTGTTCCGTGAACAGCACTGAGTGCAACGAGTGGCTGTCGGGAGAAGTGCCCCGAAGTCCGAAGTGTCCCGATCGCGAAGCGCCCCGACCGCCCGGCGACGCCACGTGAGTACGGGCGTCGACCGGGCGGCCGGGGGCGGATGCGGTCGGTCGAGGCGCTGGGCAGGGCCTGGTGCCCTTCCGGGCGAACACGCCCTAGGGCGAGGCCGGGATCTCCTCCCGCGCGGCAGAACCCGCGGCACCCGTGGTTTCCGCGGTGGCCGGGGCACCGGCGGTACGGCCGCGTCGGCTCAGGACCTTGGTCGCGATCGGCTCGGTCCAGCGGGCGGTGAGCGGTCCGGCGATCACGAGGATGAGGACGTACGCGGTGGCGATGGGGCCGATCCGGGGCTCGGTCGCCACGGCCAGTCCGGCGATGACGATGGAGAACTCGCCGCGGGCGACGAGCGTTCCGCCGGCCCGCCAGCGTCCCTTCGACCCGATTCCGGCCCGGCGGGCGGCGTACCAGCCGGTGGCTGTCTTGGTGAAGATCGTGACGACGGCCAGCAACGCGGCCGGGAGCAGCACCGGCGGGATCTCGGCCGGGTTGGTGGAGAGACCGAAGAACACGAAGAAGACGGCGGCGAACAGGTCCCGCAGCGGGGTGAGCAGCTTGCGCGCGCCGTCGGCGACCTCACCGGAGAGCGCGATCCCGACCAGGAACGCGCCGACGGCCGCGGACACCTGCAACTCCTGGGCCACACCGGCCACCAGGACCGTCAGCCCGAGCACGACCAGCAGCAGCATCTCCGGGTTGTCGGAGGACACGGCCCGGCTGATCAGCCGTCCGTGACGCAGGGCCAGGTAGAGCACGAACCCGACGGTGCCGAGCGCGATGAGCAGGGCGATGCTGCCTCCGGCGAAGCCCACTCCCGCGAGCATCGCGGTCAGCAGCGGCAGATACACGGCCATCGAGAGGTCCTCGATGACCAGGACGCCGAGGATGACGGGCGTCTCCCGGTTCCCGAGCCGTCCGAGGTCCGCGAGCACTTTGGCGATCACCCCGGACGACGAGATCCACGTGACGCCGGCGAGCGCGACGGCCCCGACGGGTCCCCAGCCGAGCAGCAGCGCGGCCACCGCTCCCGGGGTCGCGTTGAGGAGGAAGTCCACGACCCCGGAGGGGTACTGGGTCTTGAGGCTGGTCACCAGCTCCGAGGCGCTGTACTCCAGGCCCAGCAGGAGCAGCAGCAGAATGACACCGATCTCGGCGCCGACGGCGGTGAACTCCTCACTGGCGCCGAGGGGCAGGAGCCCGCCTTCCCCGAAGGCGAGCCCCGCCAGCAGATACAGGGGAATGGGCGAGAGTCCTATCCGCCCGGCGAACCGCCCGATGATTCCCAGCCCCAGAATGACGGAGCCGAGCTCCACCAGCAAAGCGGTCGTGTCATGCACTGTCAGCCCTCCGCGATGATCTCGGAGAGCGCATCGACGCCCTCCCTGGTTCCGACGACGACGAGCGTGTCCCCGATGGCCAGCCGGAAGTCCGGCCCGGGCGACGGATGCGCACTGTGCGTCCGCAGCACCGCGACGATCGAGGCCCCCGAGCGGGTGCGTGCCCGGGTGTCCCCGAGCAGCCGTCCGCCGTAGGGGGAGCGCGTCCCGAGCGGGATGTGCTCGGTGACCAGGTCGATGCCCTCGGTGCGTACCGCGTCGATGGGCGCCGCGTCGATGAGGTGCGCGAGGCCGGTCGCCTCCTGCGGTGTCAGCGGTACCGAGAGACGGCACGAATCAGGATCGTCCTGGTCGTAGAAGCCGATGAACCGACGCCCGTCGTGGTGCACGACGACGGAGATGTGCTGACCCGACTCGGTCGTGTAGTCGTACTGGACACCGACTCCGGGCAGTGTGGTGCGGTGGGTTCCCATGGCTTCCTCCTGAGGGACATGGCGACATATCGACACTCTTGGTGATTTCTTTATCTGCGCATTACCTTATCCGGAGGGTTTCCGCCGCCTCCGGTGCGGCGGTGCGGGGCCGGGGCGCGGGAGCGCTGGGCAGCGGGCGCGGGGTTCCTGACATGCGTGTGCCCGGCCGGTGCGCTACCGGCCGGGCACGTACGGGCGCGTACGGGACGGGCCCGGTCAGTCGGTGATCTCGATCTTTCCGTCGGCAGGGGTGGCATCCGCCCCGCCCGTCTGCCGGGCGGACACGCCGGACGGTGCGGCGCCGTCCGAAGCGGGGGCGGCCGCAGCGCCCTTGAGGTTCTTCAGCAGCGCGGCCAGGTCGACGCCCGTGGTGGAGCTGAGGAGTTCCATGCCCTGTGCGACGTTGTCGGTGACGGTGCGCGACAGCCGGCTCGCACCGTCCGTGGAGATCACGGTCATCTTGTCGACGGCGCTCAGCGGCTCGGACGCCTTGGCGACGACGTGCGGCAGCACCTCGACCAGCATCTGGAGCACGGCCGCGTCGCCGTACCGGGCGAAGGCGTCCGCCTTCTTCTGCATCGCCTCGGCCTCGGCCGCACCCCTGGCGGCGATGGCCGCGGCCTCCGCCTCACCCTCGATGCGCACGGCGTCGGCGAGGGCCGAGCGGTGCAGCTTCTCGCCCTGACCGGTCAGCCGGGCGCGCTCGGCGTCCGCCTCGGCCTCCTTCACCTGGGCGATCCGGCGGGCCTCCGCCTCCTGCTCGGCCTGGTAGCGGGCGGCGTCGGCGGGCTTGCGGACCTTGGTGTCGAGTTCGCGGTCGGTCAGCGCGGCCTGCCGCTCGGCGACCTTCTCCTGCTCCGCGAGGACCTCCTGCTGACGGGCCGCCTCGGCGAGCGGGCCCGCCGCGTTGGCCTTGGCCGCAGCGGCCTCCGTCTCGGCCTTGATCTCCGCCTGCTTGAGGTAGAACGTCCGCTCGGCGACGGCGATCTCCTCGGCGGCCTTCAGCCGGGCCTGCTCCGAGGCGCGCTTGGCGTTCGCCTCGGCGATGTCCGCCTCCTGCTTGGCACGGGCGGCCTCGGGGCGGCCGAGGTCTTCGAGGTAGGAGCCCTCGGTGGTGATGTCCTGGATCTGGAAGGCGTCCAGGATCAGGCCCTGGCCGGAGAGGCTGGCCTCGGCCTCCTCCGCGACCTGCCCGGCGAACGCGGCGCGGTCCCGGATGATGTCCTCGACCGACATCCGGCCGACGATGGCACGCAGCGCGCCGGAGAGCACTTCCTGGGTGAAGCCGACGATGCCGTCCTGCTGCTGGAGGAAGCGCTGGGCGGCGGCCCGGATCGCTTCCTCGCTGCCGCCGACCTTGACGATCGCGACGCCTTCGAGGTTGGACTTCACCCCGCGCAGGGTGACGGCCCCGCGCACGGCCACCGGAATGTGCCGGCTGGACAGGTCGAGGGTGAACTTCTGCTGGACGAACGGGACGACGAAGACGCCGCCGCCGACGACGACCTTCTGGCCGCTGTTGTCGATGCTGGTGCGGCCCGTCACCGGGTCGGTCGACTTCTTGCCCCGGCGTCCGGTGATGATGAACGCCTCGCTGGGCCCCGCGACCTTGTAGCGGGTGATGACGACGAGGGCGAGCAGTACCAGGAGTACGACGACTCCGACGACTGCGGTCACGACTGGGCTCATAAGGGTGTCCCCCCTGCCTCCCTGCGGGACGGCAGTTCGATTGCGGGTGGTGGTGCTTGCGGTGCGGTGGCGGGCCGCGGTGGTCCGACGGATGGTGTCCCGGCTCGGTGGGGTCAGCGTTCGACGGGCCGCACGGCGACCGAGGTGGTGGACAGCACGGCCTCCACCCAGACCTCGGTGCCGCGTCCGACCGGCACCGCGCTCTTCGCCGCCAGCTTCACCGGCTGGCCCGCCAGCCGCAGCAGGACCTCGCCGTAGCCGTCGGCGGGGATGGCCGTGACGACCGACCCGGACGTGCCGACGAGATCCTCCCCGCGCGGAGTGACACTGGTCTGATCACGCATCAGCGCCCGGCTGAACTTCCAGGTGAGCCACGCCGCGAGGATTCCGGCCAGTACGCCGCCGACGGTCGCTACGACCGTACCGGCGTCCGTGGTGCCGAGCACGATCGCGCCGCCGAAGCCGAGCATCGACAGGAACCCCGCGATGACGGGCAGGGACAGGAGCCCGTCGAAGAGACCGTCCAGCACACCGCCGAAGAGACCTTCGAGAATGCCGTCGAAGACCAGCGACAGGACGAGCAGGACGACCCCCGCGATACCGAGACCGAGAAACAGGGTCACGCGATCACCTTTCTCGGTCCTCGAAATCCTCCGAACATGCTTCCCCCCGAACATCTCCGTCGAACTGGCTGGATGGTCCCATACGGGACGGCTGGAACACATTGCCGGAAGCCGGAAAACTTTTACGGTCTCTTTATGCCGGATGCCGGACCATCGCCGGGCGCCGGCGCGGCCCCGTGCGGGCCGCTTCCGGGCGGTGTACGGGGCACGCGTCCGAGGCTCGGGCGCCCGTGACTGTCCACACCCTGTGGACAGCGCGGCGCCGCACTGTCCGGGGGGCTTCGGACCGGCCGGAGGCGTCCGTCCGACCGGCGATCTCCGACGGTCCGGCGACACGGCCGCGCCGCGTGCCGCATGCTCGACAGGGAGCGGGGTACCGCACAGGCATACGTGCGCAGGCACGAAGGGAGGTGCGTATGACCGGCAGTCGACCGCCGGCCGCTGCCGTGATCCTGTTGCACGGCGGCCGTGAGACGGGCCTGGGACCGCCCCCGCCCGGCCTCCTGAACCTGCCCGCCGTCCGGATGCGGCCGTTCGCGCGGGCCGTCGGCCGGGCGACGGCCCGCGACGACGGAGCCATCGACAGCGGCGGCGCCGGGGACGTCCTGGTGCGCACTGCCCGCTACGCCCACCAGGGCTGGAACGGCTCCCGGGAGGACCCGCTCCACGACGCGCTGCGCGCCCTGGACACCCTGCGGCGTGAGGCGGGCGAACTCCCGGTGGTCCTGGTCGGGCACTCGATGGGCGCCCGCGCCGCCCTCCGGGCCGCCGGCCATCCGCTGGTACGCGGCGTGGTGGGCCTGGCCCCCTGGTGTCCGGCGGACGATCCGGTCGCCCAGCTCGCCGACCGTGACGTCGTCCTCCTCCACAGCACCCGTGACCGCGTCACCAGCCCCGGGGAATCCAGGTCCTTCACCGCTCGTGCCCGCCGCGCCGGGGCCCGCTCCTGCCTGGTCGAGATCCGGAACAGCGATCACGCGATGCTGCGCCGTGCCGGGGCCTGGCACACGCTGACGACCCGGATCGTCACCGGCCTGCTGGGCCTCGGCCCGCTCCCCGAGGAGATCGCGACGGCGCTCCGGCTCCCACCGGCCGCCCCGGCGACGCACGGCAACCTGGACCTGGACCGGCTCGCTCCCGACGGGTCCGCGCCCGGCGGGTCCGGCCCCGGCACGTTCATCGGGAACTGTTAGACCGTCGCCTTCCGGGCCCGGAGCCGGGGCATGGAGGAACGTGATCGTGCCGGGGCACGACCGTGACGGGAACGCGGCGGACCGGGGCACGGGAGTCATGCCCGTTCGCGGGGGGTGTGCCGTGGTGCAGGGGCGGCGGAACGGGCGCACTCTGGTAGGGAGGTGATCGAGATGATGCGCACAGTTGTCGGGTGGCATGTGGATCTGGAATTCGAGGAGGACAGTCACCGCACCCGCGCCGCCGCTCTGGTGAGGCTGCCGGACGGGGTCGAGGTACGCGCCCACGGGTACGCGAGCCGTCACCCCTCCGACAAGGAACAGCCGAGGGTCGGCGAGGAGATCGCGGGAGCCAGAGCACTCAACGAACTGGCGATGAAGATGCTGACGAAGGCGCACGACGAGATCGACGAGGCGTCCGGCCGGACGTCGCACCCGCTCACCTGAGCCGGGCGCCGGGGGTTCCGGGACCCCCGGGCGTGCGCCGGCTCGGGGTCCCGGCTGCGGCAAACCGAGGCGCCGGGGCTCTACGAGGCGGGGCCCTGCGGCGTGGGCTCTCCGACTCGGGCTGATACGGCGTGGGCTCAACGGTGTGCCCTGCAACGGGCCCGGCGTCGGCCGAGCGCGCAAGCCGTCGACATGGTGCCTCAGCCCAGTTCCAGGCTGGTGATGCCGTACAGCCCGGGGTGGTCGATGTCCGGTGACGGGCCGGTGTACATCCGGGCCGTCTCGAACGACGGGGTGAGGCCCAGCCGTTGGGCGAGCCGGACGGCGGCCGGGTTGACGTCGGGCACGTCGATCGCCACCGGGGTGGCCGGATCACCGGCCGCGAGTGCGCCGATCAGGGCACCGGCCACCTCGGGCGACTCCGCGTACACCGGGCCGATCCGGGACGCCGCGCGGCAGGGGCGCAGCACGGCGAGGCCCCGCAACTTCCCGTCACGGACGGCGGCGAGCGAGGCGTGGGCCGGTCCGGCGATCCAGGATGCGAGGAAGCTGTCGCGCTCGGCGGGGAAGAAACGCCGGTCGTAGGCGGCCAGTTGATCGAACGGGATACCGCGGGCATCGACGAGTGCGGTGCCGGGAGGCGCGGACGGCACATCGGCCGGACGGCCCTCGTAGCGCATGTTGGCCCAGACGGAACGGAACCCGGATGTACGGTAGTTGTCCTGCTGGGCCACCACACCGTCCAGCCCCACGTTGCGCCCCTGGAGCCGGGACATGCCGGCCCGCCAGGTCCGGATCCCGTAGCCCTGGCCCCGCAGTTCGGGACGGGTGAGGTAGAAGCCGAGGAACCCGAAGCCGGAGCCGTAGCGGACCACGGAGACGCTGGAGACCGGATCGCCGTCGAGCCGGCCGATCAGGAAGCCGCGCGGGTCGGTGGCGTAGAAGGCGTGGTGGTCGGCCAGTCCGGGGTTCCAGCTCTCCGCGTGGGCCCAGTCGGCCAGCATGGCGAGGTCGTCGGCGCTCGCGGTGGTGATCTCGAAGTTCGGCACGGGGCACCTGTACCCCGGAGGTGATCGGTTCAACGGTGGTTCTTCCGCCACCGCCCGTCCGGGTGAGGCGGTCGTCGGCAGGAACCCCGGTCGTCGGGTGGGCGGTGGTCCTGGGCCGTCGGGCCGTGGTCGGCGGCCGTCGGGAGGGCTCTCCCCGGCCCGCGGCGCTACCGCCCGCCCGCGACCCGCAGCACCGCTCCGGTCACGTAGGACGCCTCGCCCGACAGCAGCCAGGCGATGGCGGACGCGATCTCCGGCGCCGTACCCGGCCGGCCGAGCGGGATCCCGGCCGCTGCGGTGTGCGCCCGGTCCGGGTCGCCCGCCTCGGCGTGCATCTCGGTGTCGATCATTCCTGGGGCGACGGCGTTGACGCGGATGCCGTCCGGCCCCAGTTCCTTGGACAGCCCCACCGTCAGCGCGTCCGCCGCCGCCTTCGTGGCCGCGTAGTGGACGAAGTCGCCGGGGCTGCCGAGGGTGGCGGCGGCCGAGGAGACGTTGACGATCGCGCCCGCCCCGGCGGTGACCATGTCCTTCGCGGCGCGTCGGCAGCACAGCAGGACGCCGAGGAGATTGACATCCAGGACCCGGCGCAGAGTGTCCGTCGAGGTGTCGACGAGCCGCCCCAGCGGGCCCGTCACACCGGCGTTGTTCACCAGGCCGGTGACCGGGCCGAGCCGTGCGGCCGCGAGGTCGAAGAGCCGTTCCACATCGGATTCCACGGAGGTGTCCACGCGCACCGTGATGCAGCGCGCCCCCGCGGCCCGGACCGCGTCGGCGGTCCGTTCTGCGGCGTCGGCGTCGCGCACGTAGCCGAGCACGAGGTCGTGCCCGTCGGACGCCAGGCGGACGCAGGTCGCGGCGCCGATGCCGCGGCTGCCACCCGTGACGACGGTGACGGGGCGGGGGCGTGGAGCCGTTTCCTGCGGCGGCCGAGCGGTGTCGTGGGGCTGCGGTGTGGTGTCGTCTACGGCCACGGGGGACCTCTCGCTCTCGGGGGTACCGGTCGCGGCGGGGCTGCCGGGCGCATCGGGTGCGTCGTGCGCGCAGGTCCGTCGGCCGGGCGGTCACACGGTCGCACGGCCACGCCGTGGTCCTCGCGTGGGCCGCGCCCTGGTTCCGTACGCGGATTGTACGGAGCGGACCGCCGCCCGGAGGCCGGCCGCGCGCCGTGCCCGCGACGGCCCGGCCGCCTGCCGTTGGAGTGGAGTGCGGTGCGGCTGTCGGGCGTGGTGCCCGAGGGGTGCGGGCGCGGGTGCTTAGGGTCGATGGCTGACGGACCGCGGTCGGCGTGACACGGGTTGAATCGCCCGACGCCGGTTTCGGCTCCGCCTCAACGGCGTTCCCCCGCCGTCGCCTCGCATCGCGAGGGCGGGGGACGCCGACGGGCACCGAACGCCACGGCGCAGCGCGGGCGCAGCGCCCCCTTCCGTCGTGTGCGCACCCGCGACACCGGCAGATGTCCGGAGGAAAAGCGCGACGAATGCCGGGAGTTTTCCGCGACCGGCCCGAGGAATCCCCGGATGCTAGGCTCGCGCGATCCCGCGCGGGGAAGCACCCGGAGAACGCGCGAAGAGTTCGAGGAGACTCCGAGGAGAATCCGAGAAGGGGGCCGGGAAAAGCCCCGGGGAGGATCACGGGAACGTGCGACGCGGGGCGCGGATTTACGCGCGACGCAGGACATGCGGAACACGCGACGCAGGACATGCGGAACACGCAGCGCAGGACGCGGGGAAACGGGAAAGGGACGCGGGGAAGCGGGAAATGGGACACGAGGACAGCGCCGGGACGAAGGACTCACCGAAGATCGTGGTGGTGGTGCCCACCTACAACGAGCGGGACAACCTGCCTGTCCTCGTGGATCTCCTGACCGGTCTGGAACTGCCCGGTCTGCGCATTCTCGTGGTGGACGACAATTCGCCGGACGGCACCGGCGCGGTCGCGGACGAACTGGCGGCGGACCCCGCCGGAGTGGTCGAGGTGCTGCACCGCAAGGAGAAGGACGGGCTGGGCCGCGCCTACGTCGCGGGGATGACGCGTGCGCTCGACGGGGGCGCGGACGTCGTGGTCCAGATGGACGCGGATCTGTCCCATCCCGCGTCGCGGCTCCCCGCGATGATCGAGACGCTCTTCGCCGAGGGCGCCGCCGTGGTGATCGGTTCCCGTTATGTGGCGGGCGGTTCGCTCGCCACCGAGTGGCCCTGGCATCGCAAGGCGCTCTCCGCGTGGGCGAATTTCTACGTCAACGCGATCCTGCGGTTGCGGGTGAAGGACGCCACCGCGGGTTTCAAGGCATGGCGTGCGTCGACCCTGAAGGCGATCGACGTGTCCTCGGTGCGCAGCAACGGCTATTCCTTCCAGGTGGAGATGAACCACCGTACGGTCCGGCACCGTTTGAAGATCGTCGAGGTGCCGATCCGATTCGAGGAACGGGTCGCGGGTCAGTCGAAACTCGGACTGGGGGTGCAGATCGAATCCGCCCTCGCGCCGTGGAAGCTCCTGTTCGGCAAGAACGGCCGCTGAATTCGGCCGGGGGGTTCGGCCCCGCCCGGCGCACGCCGGCAGCGCCGGCGCGTCTTCACGGGCGCGTGCGGGCAGCATGGCTCCGGGGGTGCGCGTGGACAGTGACCCGCGTGGCGTCGGCGGGAGCGCGAAGGCGGGCTGTGAACTCCCGGCGGCGGACCGGGGGACGACGGCCCTGCGTTCCTGGCCGGCCGCTGACGGTTCTCTCGACGAGAACGTGGCACGGTCGCGGCGGATCGCCGAGGCGTGCGCCCGCAACGGCGGAGCGTTGCTGCGGAGCTTCACGACGGCCAACGGGGTACGGGACATCGACCGCTTCCGGCAGGCGCTCCGTGAAGCCGGTCCTGCCCGCCGAGCCGGTCCAGCCGCTGCCGGTCCAGCCGCTGCCGGACCGGAAGGTGGCGGCTCGATCGCCGTGATCTGCAACGACGTCCGCCGACGTCCGCCGGCCGGCCGACCTCCCGGAGTACCGCCGCGCCGGTACGTGCGCGTCAGCCTTCGCCGTCGCTGCCCGGCGTCACATGTCCGCCGTACCGGGCGCGCGCCAGCAGGGCGACGACCTCGTCGTCGGAGGTCTGCGAGAAGTCCCGGTACCACTCCCCGACGGCGTAGAACAGGGGTGGCACGGACAGGCACACCACCTCGTCCGCGCACTCCCGCAGCCGGGCCACCGCGTCCGGGGGCGCCACCGGAAACGCCGCCACCACACGGGCCGGATGCTGGGCCCGTATCACCCGGCAGGCCGCCTCGGCCGTGGCGCCGGTCGCGACACCGTCGTCGACGACGATCACGGTCCGGCCCTCGACCGGTATCCGCGGCCTGCCCGCGCGGTACGCCTGTGCGCGGCGTACCAGCTCCGCCGCCTCGACCCGTTCGACCGCGGCGAGATCCTGCTTCCCGGACCGCAGACGACTGACCACCTCCTCGTTGAGAACCCGTGTCCCGCCCTCGCCGATGGCGCCGAACGCCACCTCCTCGTGATGGGGCACGCCGAGTTTGCGGACCACGATCACATCGAGCGGGCCGCCGAGCGTCTGTGCCACCTCGAAGGCAACCGGGACCCCGCCGCGCGGCAGCCCCAGGACGACGGGGTCCTCGCGCTCCAGATGGCGGAGCGCCTCGGCCAGCTGCTGTCCCGCGTCCGCGCGGTCGACGAACAGCACGGTGTGTCACCCCCAACCGGGGAGCCCGGGAACCGACCGGGGGAGCCGGGAACCCGGCCGGGCGGCCGGGGACCACGCGGGCACGCGCCCGCCTCCCCTTTCGAAACAACCCCATGCGCGACGGGCCCGCAACTCGGACCCGCGGCGTACCCGCGACGGACCCGCCGCGGACCCGCCGCTCGGGCGGAACCATCGGGGGAGCCGGGACCGGGCCGTCGGGGCAGGTCAGGACACTGGTGACATCTTGGGCATCTCGCCTTCGGTCGTGTGGACGTCGATCACGGAGAACGCCGCACCCTGCGGGTCCGTCAGTGCGGCGAAGCGGCCGAACGGCATGCTCATCGGGCCGAACCGGAGGACCGCGCCGCGCTCGGTCGCCTTCGCCACGGCCGCATCGCAGTCCGCGACGGTGAAGTACACGTTCACGTGCGACGGCACCTCGGGCGGGAAGTCGTCGCCCATCCGCATCCGTCCCATGACCGTCTCGTCGCCGATGTTGTACAGCCTGAAGTCGACGTGCTCGTCCTCCATCTTCACCATGGAGTACGGGAAGACTGCGGAGAAGAAGGCGTCGGACTTCCCGGGCTCCCGGGTGAAGACCTCGGCCCAGCAGAACGTGCCGGGCACCCCATGGGCCTCGAAGCCCTCGTGGGAGCCCGCCTGCCACACGCCGAAGACGACACCTGCGGGGTCGCGGGCCAGCAGCATCGTGCCGAACTCGCCGACCTGCATCGGATCCATCAGCGTCTCTCCGCCGTTGTCACGGATCTTCGCGGCGGTGGCGGCGGCGTCCGGCGAGGCGAGGTACAGGCACCAGGCCGCCGGGCCCTCCTGGCCGGGCATCGGGGGCACGACGGCGGCGACCGCCCTGCCGTCGGCGTACGCCTGCGTGTAGTTGCCGTACTCCTCCGCGGACTCACCGAACGTCCAGCCCAGCACGTCACCGTAGAAGCTCTTCGCCGCCTCCAGGTCGGGGAACATCGCGTCGGCCCAGCACGGTGTGCCCTCCGCTCGTACAGCCATGACTCCGGCTCCTTCGCCCTCTGTGGGTTCATCCGCTCTCTGCGTGTCTGTCCCGTTATCGACGCGTTCGTCCGCAGTCCCACGCTAGCGATCGGGCCGCGGGGCCGCGCGCCGGAGACGCCCGTACCGGCCGTGAACGGTCGTAAGATCCACATCGGCCGGTGAGTGGACCGGCCCGCGGAACGGAGGTCCGCCGAGCGTGGTCCGTCGGCCCTCGCCCGTCGGGCCGTGCCTTTCGGGCCGTGTTCAGCGCCCCGCGTTCCGGAAGCCGTCGCCGGGCCGCGGCGGGTCCACCCGCACCAGCCCCGACTGATAGGCCATCGCGACGAGTTGGGCCCGGTGCCGGGCCCCCAGCTTCGTCATCGCACGCCCGACATGGGTGCACACGGTCAGCGGGCTGACGTGCATCCGCTCGGCGATCTCGTCGTTCGACAGGCCCTCGGCCACCTGCGCCATGACCTCGCGCTCGCGTGCGGTCAGGACGCCCAGCACGTCGGGCGCGGCGACCCTGCCCTCGGGCAGGGCCAGGTATCGGCCGATCAGGGCCTTGGTCGCGGTGGGTGACAGCAGGGTGTCCCCCGTGGCCACCGTGCGGATGGCGCCCAGGAGTTCCCCGGGGGCGACGTCCTTGCCGAGGAACCCGCTGGCGCCCGCGCGCAGGGCCCGGGTCACGTACTCGTCGATCTCGAACGTGGTGAGGATGAGGACGCGGGTTCCGCGCAGCGTCTCGTCGCGGCAGATCAGCTCCGTCGCCGCCACGCCGTCGAGTCCCGGCATGCGGATGTCCATCACGACGACGTCCGGCCGCGTGGCGCGGGCCTGCTCCACCGCCTCGCGGCCGTCCGCCGCGACGCCGACGACCTCCATGTCGTCGTTCGCCTCGATCAGCAGTCGAAAGGTCCCGGCGAGCAGTGCCTGGTCATCGGCCAGCAGTATCTGGATCGTCACCGTGCCGCCCTCTCGTCCCGTCCGTGCCGCCATCGTTCCGGAGAGGTTCGGGCCGCGCCGTCCCCGCCCCCGCCGCCCTTCCCGCCGCCGTGTCCGCTTTCGTCCCGGCCTCCGCGGCCACCTCTGCCCCGGCGGTCGCCCCCGTGGCCACGGACGCCCCCGAGGTCGCCTTCGTGGCCGCAGCCGCGTCCGTCGCCGTCTCCGCGTCCTTCTCCGGTTCGGTCTGCGACTCCAGGGGGAGCTCCGTGGTCACTTCGAAACCGCCGGCCGCCCGGTGCCCGGCGGACAGCCGGCCGCCGACGGACATGGCCCGTTCACGCATGCCGATGAGGCCGTACCCGTGCGTGCCCGAAGCCTGCGGCTCGTGCCCGTCGTCGGTGACGGTGAGCGTGAGCAACCGGCGCGAGTAGCCCAGCCGGACCGAGGCCGTCGCGGACCCCGCGTGCTTGGTGACGTTGGTCAGCGCCTCCTGCACGATCCGGTACGCGGTGAGGTCCGCGCCCGGCGACAAAGGCCGCACCGTGCCCTCCACCGTCACCTGGACGGTGAGACCCGTCTGCTCGAACGAGGCGATCAGCTCCGGTAGCTGGGCGAGTCCGGGGGAGGGCTCAAGCGGTGTCTCGGGGTCGTCCTCGCTGCGCAGCAGCCCCACGGTCGCCTTCAGCTCGCGCAGTGCGGAGGAGGTGGTCCCGGCGAGCTGGTCCATCATCTGCCGGGCCTGCTCCGGCCGGTTGCGCAGCAGGTACGAGGCGGTGGACGCCTGGGCATGGGCGAGGGCGATGTGGTGCGCGACGATGTCGTGCAGCTCGCGGGCGATCCGGGTCCGTTCCTCGCTCACCCGGTGGCGCGCCTCCTCCTCGCGGGTGCGTTCCGCGAGTTCGGCCCGCGCCTCCACGGCGGCCACGTAGTCGCGGCGGCTGCGCACCGACTCGCCGACCGCACCCGCCAGGAAGACGCAGGAGAGGATGCCGATCCGGTCGGGCCGCAGCAGTGCGCCGTCGCCCCAGAGGGCCGAGACGGCGGCGAAGGTGGCGACCGCCCCGAGCGTGTACACCGAGGTCGTACGGAGGTCCGTGAGCAGGGCCAGCTGGTACAGGGCCACCAGGGCCGCGCCGGTGAGGCTCGGCGAGGGGTCGAAGCCCATGTCGTTGCCCATCAGGCCCAGGGCGCTGCCGCACAGCGTCGTCACCACGACCATGGTGCGCGGGTAGGTGCGCTGTCCCAGTAGCAGGATGGCGGAGGGCACGGCGGCCGCCAGGGCGAAGGAGGGCGCCGGGCCGCGGACGATCCGGGCGTCGGTCACGGTGCTGGAGAAGACCGCGAAGGCCCACAGCAGCGCGGCCACCGCCGCGTCGACAGCCCGGGGGTGGCGCCGGGCCCACAGCCGCCAGTCGGTGAACATGCGCTCTTCTTTCCTTCTCGGTCCCACCATGGTCGCTGACATGACCGCCCGTTGTGCGCAAGATGTCCGGAGTCGTCTGTCGTGACGTACGACGGACGGCCTCCGGACTTCCCCGCGCCTCGTCCCATTCCGAGGACGTGCCTCTCGCCCCGAGGACGTGCCTCTCGCCCCGTGGGCGTGTCTTGCCCCGAGGGCGTACGAGGTCCCGCACGGGGAGCCGGCCCCTGTGCGGGGAGGTCTCATACGCGCACGGGACCGTGCTCGGCGTCCTTCTCGGTGCCCGTCGGCTCCGCTCCTGTCTGCCGCGTCCCCGCCGCCCTCGCTTCGGCGTGCGCGGCCGCAGGACCGCTCCGGCTCAGCCGCTCGCCCTCCACGTCCACCCGGGGCACGACCCTCTCCAGCCACCGGGGCAGCCGCCATGCCCGGTCGCCGAGCAGGGCCAGAACGGCCGGGACGATCGTCATGCGGACGACGAACGCGTCGAAGAAGACGGCCGAGGCGAGGCCCAGGCCCATCATTTTGATCATCGCCTCGCTCATCCCGATGAACCCGGCGAACACCGCGATCATGATGGCCGCCGCGGCCACGACGACCCGGGCGCTGTGCCGGAACCCGGTGACGATCGCCTGGCCGGGCCGCTCGCCGTGGACGTACGCCTCGCGCATCCGGGTCATCAGGAAGACCTCGTAGTCCATGGCCAGGCCGAAGACCACACCGATCAGGAAGATCGGCGTGATGCTCATGATGGGCCCGGTCTGCTCGACGCCGAGGATGTCGGCGAGCCGGCCCCACTGGAAGACCGCGACGATCACACCGAAGGCCGCCGCCACCGACAGCAGGAAGCCGAGCGCCGCCTTGAGCGGGACCAGCAGTGAACGGAAGACGATCATCAGGAGCAGGAAGGCCAGACCGACGACGAGCGTGAGGTAGGGCGCCAGCGCGTCGGAGAGCTTCTGCGAGATGTCGATGTTCACCGCCGTCGTACCGGTGACGAGCATCTTCGCGCCGGTGTCGGCCTCCAGGCCGTGCGCCTTGTCGCGGATGGTGTGGACGACGTCCGTGGTCTTCTCGGAGCTCGGCCCGGTGGCGGGCACGGCGGTGATGACCGCGGTGTCGCCCGCCTTGTTGAAGGCGGGGGGCGTCGTGGCCACGATGCCGTCGGTGGCGGCGAGCTTCTTCGCAGCGTGCGCCGCCGCGGCCTTCGGGTCGTCGGCCCCCTTGGCGTCGACGACGACGGTGAGCGGCCCGTTGAAGCCGGGGCCGAAGCCGTCGGCCAGCGCGTCGTAGGCGCGGCGCTTGGTACTGGAGGTGGGCCGCGACCGCGAGCCCCAGCATCATGGCGAGCGTGGTGGTCGTGGTCGACATCCCGGCGGCGATGATCGAGGCCACGCCCGCGCCCACGCCCACGATCGCGGTGAGCAGCGGCAGCCCCGCCGCCGCGAGCGAGCCGAACGTGACGAGCAGGACGACCGCGGCGACGACGACGCCGGCGAGCTCCGTCGCGCCGCCGGCCTCGGAGTCCGGCAGGAGGGCCGAGCCGCCGAGCTCGACGGTCAGCCCGGCCTTGCGCCCGTCCTCCGCGGCGTCCTCCAGCGCCTTGGTGGTGGCGTCGGTGAGGTCGACGCTCTGCACGTCGTACGTGATGGTCGAGTACGCGGTGCGGCCGTCCTCGCTGACGGCCCCGGCCATGTCGAACGGGTTGAGGGCGGCCTTGACCTGTGGGCCGCCCGCCACGTCCGCGACGACCCGCGCGTCGGGCGCACGGCGGGGCCGGAGGGGTACCTCGATCCTTCGTGAACGGGGGCGTCATCGTCGTCGTTCACCTGCATGGACTCCTGCGTACTGTCGCCGCAGTACGCGGCATGTCCGTCCTCCCCCTCGCGCAGGACGGCCGACGGGCGCACAGGATGACGAGGCGGAACGGTGGGCGCCCGTGAAACCGGCTCGATTCCGGTTCGAGTCCGGTTCGAACCGGTTTCGAGTCCGGTTCGAATCCAGTTGTGGAGGCATGGCGTAACCAATAAAATCGGTTACATGGCATTGGGTTGGAAGCTGGTCATCGACAGCGCGAACGCGTCGGCTCTCGCGGACTTCTGGGCCGCGGCCCTGGAGTACGAGGTGGAGGATCCCAGCGCTCTGATCGAGCGACTGCTGGCCGCGGGCCGGATCGAGGAGAACGCGATCGTCGAGCACGGCGGGCGCAGGACCTTCCGCGGCTACGCCGCGATCCGCCATCCCGAGGACCCGTTCGACGCGACCAGCGGGGTGGGGCGCGGCCGACGGCTGCTCTTCCAGGACGTGCCCGAGGGCAAGTCCGGCAAGAACCGTCTGCACATCGACGTCCACGGCGAACCCGGCGGCCTCGACGCCCTGGTGGCCCGGCTGGAGGGCCTGGGAGCGACCCGTGTCCAGGAGGTCGACAAGGGGCCCGCCGGGCGCTGGTGGCTCATGCGGGACCCGGAGGGCAACGAGTTCTGCGCGGCTTGACGCCTGCCACTCGATCGCTGCCGTCCGACGGCTGCCGCTCGACGACTCCCGTCCGACGGCTGCCGCAGGATGTCCGCCGCGGGACGTCCTCGCCACCGGACGTCCTGCGGACGGGGTCGGTCGGGCCGCGGCCGGCGTCGGCCGCGGCCCGACCGAGGTGTTGTGGTCGGACTCAGTTGCCGTCGGCCGGGACCTGCTTGATGTCGTCGACGACGGCCCGCTTCATGATGGCGCTGGTGAAGATCACCGTGCCGCGCTTGATGACGCCGCTGTCGCCCCGCACCTGGACGCTGCGCTCGCCCAGGAACTCATGGGTCTTGCGGTCGAAGATCCACTCCATGCGCTCGCCGCTCGTCTCGTCCAGCCGCGCCACCGCCACGCCGTGCCGGCCCGCCGCGTCCACCGCGTCGTCCACGACCACCACACCGGGGATCTTCGCGGCGGCCTTGAACAGGGCGGAGTACAGCGCGGCGGGCGGGTAGCTCTCGCCCAGCAGGTCGCCGATGGTGGTGAAGGCCTCCTGGTCGGGGGAGTTGCCCTTCCCCTTGGTCTCCTTGTAGATCTTCTTCAGCAGTTCGTCCGGGTCGGTGGTCAGTGCGGCCAGGTAGTCGTACGACGGCGCGTTGAGGTTCGCCACCGGGGTGTTGCCCTGCTCGTCGGGGAGACTCAGGGTCTCGCCCTCGGGGCTGTCGTTGACGGTCGGGTCGATCAGCCAGCCCTTGGTGCCGTCGAAGGACTGCCATGTCTGGCGTCGGTGCAGCTTGTCGCTGGCCAGGCTGGACCCGCCGTCGACGACCTTCTCGTAGCTCTGGGCCGTGCGCGACTCGATGTAGACGTACCGGCCCTTCCCGGTGTCGGGCCCTGAGGACTCGGCCGCCGCCAGCGAGATCCGGTCGAGCAGCTGGGGCACGCCCTCGGTGGTCGCCTTGCCGACCGAAGTGGTCAGGACCGGGCCGTCTGCGAAGTCCCCGACCCTGACCCCGACCCCGACCCCGCTCCCGTCGCCGCCGGACAGGGAGTTGCCGACGAGGACCGCCCCGGCCAGGGCGCAGGCGAGCACCGGCAGGGCGATCAGGCGGCGCCGCCCCGTGAAGCGGCGCGCCGCGGGCCGGCCGGAGTCCGTACCGGCTCGCCGCTCGTTGTGCTGTTCGTCCTGTTGGATCAGGGCCATCAGAGCCTCCTTGTGGAACTGGTGACGACCCGTCGGCAGATCACGTTCCGGCAGCGGGAGCAACTGGGCGCTCTCTTCCCACTCGGCCGGATTCTGCCGGCACCGGTCGGTGTTCATCGGATTCCTTCCTGTGCGGGCCGGACCGCGGTTCGGCGGTCGCCTCTTACCTGTCCGGGACCCGCAACGGGTTCCCGATGCGTTGCGGCGGACGCGACCGGCGTCGAAGCCCGGCCCGAAGGAGTCCGGCCCGAAGAGGCCGGGGGCGCGGCCGCGGTGAGTTCGGCGTCGGTGAGCCGGCGCAGCCTGGCGCGGGCCCGGGAGAGACGCGAACGGACCGTGCCGACCGGGATTCCCAGCACCTCGGCGGCGGCCGTGTACTCCAGGCCCTCCCACAGGCACAGGGTGAGGACCTCGCGCTCCGGCCGGCGCAGCGCGGCCAGCGCGGTGAGGGCGGCGGCCAGGCGCCGCCGGTCGTCGACCCGTCCGGCGACCTCCTCCGCGTGGTCGGGGACCGACATCTCGGCCCGGGCCGCGGCGGTGGCGGCCCGCCGGTAGCGGCGGTTGCCGCGGGTCTGGTTGCGCGCGGTGTTGGTGGCGATGCCGAGCAGCCACAGCCGCAACGTGCCGCCCTCGGGGTCGACCCGGTCGCGCAGCCGCCAGGCCTCCATGAAGGTCGTGGCCATCACGTCCTCGGCGGCGGCCCAGTCGGCGGTCAGCCGGAAGGCATGGTTGTACACGGAGCGGGCATAGTCGTCGAACAGCTCGGCGAACGCGCTCGGGTCCCCGGCCCTTATCCGGGTACGCATGTGTGTGCTCACCTCCCCTGGCTGTCCGGCGCCGCGGGGAGGTTCCAGTGACTCGTAGGTGACTCACGTCACAATGCGGCGCGGTACGGACGCGCCGGACGCCCGACGGACACGCTACGGACGTCGTGCGGGCGCCGCCCGGACGCCGTACGCACGCTGTACAGCGTCACGCGGACGTCGTACGGACGCTGTACGGCCGGTCACTGCCGTGCACACGCTGTACGGCCGTCACCGCCGTACCGACGTCGCACGGGGGCTCAGCGCACCGGCGCCGCGCCCGTCGCGCTCTCCCCGGCGTCCCGGGCCCGCCTGCTCGCGGCGGCGACCGCGGCCATGAGCTCGGAGTCCAGGACCGCGGGATCGGCCATCCGGTTCGCGGCCATGTACGAGTTGAGCAGGGCCTTCGTGATCCGTACCGCGGACTCCGGGCGGCGCGCGACGGGCTTGGCCCACGCGGTGACGGCGGCGTCGAGTTCGTCCTCGGGCACGACGCGCTGGAGGACCGACAGCTCGTACGCCTCGGCGGCGCCGATGGGCCGTCCGGTCAGGATGATCTCCCGGGTCCGGGCGGCGCCCAGTTCATGGATCAGCCGCGGCAGCATGCCGCCCCAGGCGGTGGGCAGGCCGAGCGCCAGTTCCGGCAGCCGGAAGCTGGCGGTTTCGGCACCGACCCGCAGGTCGCAGGCGAGCGCCAGGGCCATCCCCGCGCCGATCGCCTTGCCCTGGACCCGGGCGATGGTGACGATCCGGCTGGTCGAGAGCAGTTCGCAGACGCGGCGGGCCTTGTCGCCCGCGATCCGGATGCCCCGGCCCTCCTGGTCCTCCGCCAGCCAGTCCGCGAACTCGTTGCGGTCCCCGCCGAGGGAGAAGTCGTCCCCGGCCGCGCTGAGCACCAGCACCCGGACCTCGGGGTCCGGAGCGGTCAGGATCGCGAGCAGGTCGTCCAGCATCTCCTCGTTGACGGCGTTGCCCGACTCGGGGCGGTCGAGTTCCACACGCAGGACCGGGCCCTCGCGCAGGGTGCGGACCGTGCTCGGCCGCCGGTGCCCGGACAGGCGTTCCGAGAGCGAGAGCTTCATATCGACACGCCCATCGAGGTCACGCGCCGGAAGACCAGACGGGACGCGTACACGGGTGGTGTCGTGACCCGCAGGGTGGGGAAACGTTCCAGCAGCTGGATGAGGAGCGTGCGGGCCTCCAGCCGGGCGAGGGCCGCCCCCAGGCAGTAGTGCACCCCGCCGCCGAAGGTGAGGTGGGTGCCGCGGCGCTCGATGTCGAAGGCATCGGGGTTCTCGGTGCGCCGCGGGTCGTGGTTGGCGGCGCCGTACAGGACGTGGACCATGCTGTCCTTCGCGATCGGGACACCGGCCAGGACGGTGTCCTCGGCGGCGACCCGGGTGTTGATCTGGATGGGTGGGTCGTACCGCAGCACCTCGTCGACCGCCGCGTCGATGTGCCCGGGGTTCTCCCTGAGCCACGCCCACCGGCCGGGCTCCCCGAGCAGCAGCCCCACCATGGCCGACAGCAGCGTCGCGGTGGTCTCCAGCGAGGCGATGGTGACGAACATGGTGAGGCGGTAGAGGATCTCGTCGGCCGTCTCGCGGTCGGGTTCCCGCGCGTCCCAGTGGTGGATCCAGCCGGTCAGGATGTCGTTGCCGGGCTTCGCGCGCCGCTGCCGCACCATCTCGGTGAAGTAGGCGCGCAGGTGCCCGGTCGCCTCGGCGGACGTGGCGAGTTCGCTCTTGGTGGGGAGCAGTTCCTGGGCGTACACCTGGTTGTGGGTGATCTCCAGGATGTGGGGGTGGTCCGCGGCCGGGACACCCAGCCAGGAGCCGATGGTGCTGATGGGCAGCTGCTCGCTGACCGTGCTGACGAAGTCGGCCTCGCCCCAGCGCAGTTTCTCGGCCAGGTCGTCGAGCAGGCGGGCGCTGTGCTCCTCGATGACCGGGGTCAGCCGCTGGATGGTCGAGCGGTCGAAGAGGTTGCCGAGGCTGCGGCGCTGGCAGGTGTGCTCCGGAGCGTTGAGGCGGGAGAGCGTCTTGGTCATCTCCTGAGTGGCGACCGCCCCCCAACGCTCGGGGTCGTCCTGGCGTTCCTGCCAGGCGAAGTCCGGTGCCAGCCAGTTGCGGCCGCGGAGCACCTCACTGCATGTGTCGAAGCCCGTGACGAAGTACGCGTCCCAGGGGGCCCGCACGACGTCCCCCATGGCCCTCACCTCGGCGAGCAGGCCGTAGGGATCCGCCTGTCCCTCCGGTGATTTGAGACGCCGTATCAGAGAGATGAGGGCACGGCGGTCGTCGGCGGGCCTTTCGGTACCACTTGCAGCGCTCACACAGAGTTCCTTGATCCGGGCTCATGGTTACGGCCAGAACCTACCCCTCCGTATATGTTCGCCAAGCGCCCGTGCCTGTTGCTCCTGTCACAGAGAAATGCCCCTGTGACCTCTTGTCATACGCCGAGGGGTGCCCAATCCCCTTTCGGAAAGGGCAAGTTATGCTCGAAATTCGGCCGATTCCGGTCGTCGAGAGCGGAGTTTTTCGGAAGTCGACGGCCGGAAGTTTCCGACCGGTATCCGGACTCGGATCGCGGGATCGCACCGGGATCACGGACCGTTGCGCGGACCGAGACCGCTGCGCGGATCACGGATCACGGGTCACGGGTCACGGGTCACGGGTCACGGGTCACGGATCGCGGACCGCTCAGTGCCTGGCGCCTGGCGCGGTCCGCTCCCCGTCGGCCGCGCTCACACCCGGAAGACGTCCAGGAAGGAGCTCCACCAGCCCTTGTTCCTCTTCTGGGGCTCCCCGGAGTCGTGGCGCGTCGTGGTGGCGTCGTCAAGAGGGGAGATACGAGGTGACACGGGCGAAGCCGCGGCGGTGTTCGGCACGTTCGCGACCCGGCGCGGCGCACTCGGGCTGAATCGCACGGGCAGCGACACCAGGGCGCGGTGGAACGGGCCCGGCCGCCATTCGACGCCGGTGGCCGGTATGGCGAGGGTCAGGTCCGGAACGCTGTTGAGGACCCGCTCGATCGCGGTGAGGGCGATGAGCTGGGCCGGGGACTTCGCCGGGCAGACGTGCGGGCCGGCGCCCCAGGCCAGATGGGCGCCCTTGCTCAGGGTCTGGCGGGCGCCGGTGAGCGCCGGGTCGGTGTTCGCGGCGGCGAAGCTGATCAGTACCGGCGTGTCCGCCTTCAGTGTCACGCCGCCCAGGTCCATGTCCTGGACGGGGTAGTGCGTCGCGTAGTTGGCGATCGGCGGGTTGTTCCAGAGCACGTCGTCGAGGGCGTCCTCGACCAGCATCCCGGTGCCGCGCCGCTGCGCGCTGCCCGCGTCTTCGGAAAGCAGGAGCAGCAGCGCGTTGGCGATGAGGTTGCGCTCCGGCTCGATGCCGGCGCCCATCAGCATGACGAGCTGGTCCTTCAGCTCCTCGTCCCGCAGGCCGGCCGGGTGCTGGATGAGCCAGGAGGTGATGTCCTCGCCGGGCTGCCGCCGCTTCAGCGCCACCAGCTCCATCAAGCACTCCGTCATCTCGGCGTTGGCCCGCAGCACGTCCTCGCCGTCGAAGATCGCGGCCATGGTGCGGGTCAGGCGGTCGCCGATGTCGCCGGGGCAGCCGAACAGCTGGTTGAAGAGCAGCAGCGGCAGCAGCTTGGCGTAGTCGCCCAGCAGGTCGGCGGAGCCGCGTTCGATGAACTGGTCGATCAGGTAGTCGGCGATGCGCTCGACGTCCCGGCTCAGCCGGGTGGTGTTGAGCCGGGCGAGGCTCTCGGTGACCGCCTTGCGCAGCCGCAGGTGCTCGGTGCCGTCCGTGAACAGGCAGTTCGGACGGTACGCCATCATGGGCAGTACCGGGCTGTCGAGCGCGATGCGCCCTTCCCGGAGTGCCGCCCACCGCCGCGAGTCGCGGGCGAAGTACGAGGGGTTCTGCAGCACCCGGAGCGCGGCCTCGTGCTGCACGACGAGGGTGGCGTCCACGCCGGGGGCCAGCTCGATCGGGGCGGCGGGCCCGTGTGCGCGGAACGCGTCGTACGCGCGCTGCGGATCGGCCGCGAACTCCGGCCCGTAGAGAGACGTCTGGCGCTCACCGTGCATCGGGCACCCGCTGGGGGCGTTGTACGGGGTGGCTCCCGGCGACGAGTCCATGTTGATTCCTCGATGTGAACGCGGGCCGATGGGCCCGCACGACGGACGGAGATGGGGGCTCGGCCACCCGTCTTGGAGGGCGGTGGTCGGAGCGGGGGCCGGCCCGCCGTCCGGGCCCGGAGGCGCCGGACAGCGGGCCGGCCACGCGGCGGGACGCCCACCGCGACGGGTGGCGGGGACGCCCACCAGCACCGGTGGCCGGGTCAGGCCACGCGCGCGAGAAGGTGCTGCACCAGCGTGATCAGGGCCTGTGCGGACGACTTCTCGTCCCGGGCGTCGCAGTAGACGACCGGGGTGTCCGGCAGCAGGTCGAGAGCCTCGCGCAGCTCCTCCTCGGCATGCCGGGAGTACGGGTCGAAGCTGTTGACCGCGACCGCGTACTCCAGCCCGTACGTCTCGACCAGGTCGATCACCGGGAAGGTGTCGGCCAGCCGGGCCGGGTCGACGAGGAGCAGTGCGCCCAGCGAGCCGCGCGCCATGTCCTCCCACAGTTCGACGAAACGCTGCTGGCCCGGCGTACCGAACAGATACAGCACCAGTTCGTCGCTGAGGGTCAGTCGGCCGAAGTCCAGCGCGACCGTCGTGGTGACCTTGTCGGGCGCGCCGCGCAGGTCGTCGACGTGCTCGCTGGCCTGCGTCATCCGCTCCTCGGTGCGCAGCGGAGTGATCTCGGAGAGGGTGCCGATGAGCGTCGTCTTGCCCACGGCGAAGTGTCCGACGACGAGGATCTTCGCCGCACGCCGCACCGCGTCCGACACATAGATGTTCTCAGCCGAACCGGACGTGGAGTCCATGCAACACCTCTTCGAGGATCTTCCTGTCAACGAGCTGAGCCGGCGGCGGCGCCTTGCGGCGCATCAGATGACCCTGTTCCGCTAAATCGTTGAGCAGCAGACGCGCCACACCGACGGGCAGCCCCAGGCGGCCCGCGACCTCGGCCACCGACAGATACCCGCCCGAACACAGCTCCCAGATGGCCCTGACCTCGGGGCTGGGGTTCGGCGGCGGCTGCCGGTCGGGGGCGATGGTGACGAGGGTGACGAGGGAGAGGTTCTCCGCGTCGGGCAGCCCACGTCCTCCGGTGATGACGTAGGAACGGACGAACCCGCTGTTGACCGACTGCTCCTCGCCCGGGGCCGTCATATGTCGCTTCCGGCGTTCAGGCGGGGAGGAGTGGTCATCGCCTTCCCCAGCGCGGTGACCTGCTGCTGCATGCGGAACGACATGGCTTCCATGTCCACGTCGGCCGCGGCGGCCGCGGCCAGGTAGGCGCCGGTCCCGGCGGCGATCAGGAAGATCCAGCCGTGCTCGTACTCCAGAAGCGTCTGGCGCCAGCGTCCGGGGGTCTGGGCCCCGATGAACGGCGCGACGGCCCGGCTCAGCGACTGCATGGAGCTCATCGCCGCCGCCACGGTCTCCGCGTCGTCCCGGCCGATCTCACTGGAGTTGGCCAGCAGCAGACCGTCGGCGGAGACGAGGATCGCGTGCCGCGCTCCGGGTACCTGGAGCACATCGTTGAGCACCCAGGAAAGATCGGGGTTCACTGGATCTCGGGTCCTTCCATCGTCGTCGTGTCACGTCCGGACCGGGTTCCACGCTGGAACGCACCCAGACGGGAAGCCGTTTCCTCGTTGCTGCGGACCGGCGCGGGCTCGGCCGACGGCACCACCGACACCGGGCTCTTGCGACGACGCTTGGGCAGACCACCCGCGGTGGTGAAGGGCGCCGCAGGCTGAGGGGCGGCGGCCGGCTGCGGGGTCGGCGGGAACAGCGGGGTCGGGGCCGGTGCGGCCACCGGGCGGCGCGGCAGCGTCGACACTCCCGGGTCGTGGGCGGCCGGGGCCACCTCGGCCGGCGCGGGAGTGGGCGCGTCGGCGGTGAGCAGCTCGTCGGGCAGCAGGACCACCGCGCGCACACCTCCATAGGGGGAAACGGAGTCCACCGAGACCTTGAAGCCGTAGCGGGCGGCCAGCACACCGGACACGGCGAACCCGAACTGCGGCGGAATGCCCAGGCTGGACACGCTGATCGCGGCCTGGGGGGCGAGGAGGGCCGCCGCGCGGTCCTTCTCCTCCTGGCCCATACCGAGACCCGCGTCGTCGACGATGAGACAGACGCCCTTCGGCACGGCCTGGATGTTGATCTCGACCGGGGTGCCGGGGGCGGAGTAGTTGGTGGCGTTGGCCAGCAGCTCGGCGAGGACCACCGCGACCGGCTCCACGGCCTTGCTGACCACCGAGAAGTACACCTGGCCGTTGACCCGGACCCGGTCGAAGTGCCGGATACGTCCCTGGGCGCTGCGGGCCACGTCGAAGACGGAGGCGGAGGTCTCGCGGCGACCGAGCCAACCACCGCACAGCACCGCGATGCCCTGGGCGCGGCGCCCGAGCTGGCTGTTGGCGTGGTCGATGGCCATCAGGTCGGCGAGCATGCCGGGGTCGTCGCCGTACTTCTTCTGGGCGTTCTCGATGACCACCTGCTGCTCGTCCGCGAGCCCCTGGAGGGTACGGACGGCCGCCTTCAGGACGGCCTTGGTCTCCTCCTCGGCGTCCTTGCGGACCTCGGCGAGGTCGGAGGTCTGTCGGTGCAGCAGACCGGTGTGGGCGGCGTGTAGTTCGTCCCGTTGCCGTTGGAGCGCGTCACGCTCGCCACGGAGTTGGGAGTTTTGTCTGCGAAGCCCGATATTGGTCTTACGAGCCCGTAGAACGGCGCCGACGGCGACCAGTGCTACGACAACCAGCGCCCAGAAGAGCGGGCCCTGTACAAATGTCATGAGACTCACTTCAAGTGCCATGGCTGTGGAAACGGCTTGACGCTCCCTCGTGAGCCCCGTGGTCCGGGCTGGTCGAGCCACGGTCGGGTCACGCGGGGAAGGCCCCTCCGAATGCGGGGCCGAGGAATTCATCCCTCCCGGAATGCCCCCACATGCCATCAGCCCACTGGAAGTAAGATGATCTTAGCATCGGGCTCTCGGGTAAATGTCAAGGCCGCCACGCCAGTTGCACTCTTGGCGTGGAATGTTCACATACGGGGGCGGAACCGGCACCCCCATCGGCGCGGTTGGCCCGGCCGTGGCCCGCTCTGCGGGGCCGACGGCCCGGCATATGGCCTGAACATGATGGAAAGTCGGGGTGCGGGGTCTCCGGCGGTCGGCGCCCTGGGTGCGACGGCCGCGGACGCGACCAGGTCGCGGGGGTCGCGGACGCGACCAGGTCGCGGCGGTCGCGGGGTCATGGAGCCATGGAGTCATGTGATCCCGGGGTCGCGAGGCCGCGAGGTCATGTGATCCCGGGGTCGCGAGTCCCGAGGCCGCGGGGATCACGTGTCGAGGGGGGCGAGTTCCGCCCCGGCTTCGCCCCCGCCGTGACTCCGGCGCAGTGGACGAGGTCTTCTGCAAGGGTGCCCACTCCGCTTCCAAGAGCGGTTTCGAGGGTGCGGCGGAAGACGGCGCACCCCTGTCCGACTGGCTGCGCGCCCGTGACGTCACCGAGCTCGACATCGTCGGTATCGCCACGGACCACTGTGTGAAGGCGACCGCGCTGGACGGTGTGCGGGAGGGCTTCGGCGTAACGACCTGGGGAGCAAGAGGGAGCGGGCTCCCGGCGCCCTGCGACTCCGCCTCCCGCGTCGTCGTCGGTCAGCGACGCTCCTTCCCCGGGCTCTCAGCTGCTTTCGAGCAGGGGAGAGCCCATCCGCCTCCCTTGTCCGCCTTGGAGTCGAAGCCGCACGACGCCGCTCGCTGATCCACTCCCTCTTGCTCCCCAGGTCGTAAGGGTCCGTCGCAGATGCTGTCCTCGAACGAACAGCCGGTGAGCAGCGCCGCAGCGGTCAACGCGGTCGGTGCGGTCAGTGCGGTCGGCCTGAGCCTTGCGACGGACGCGGGGCGGCGCCGGGGACGGGGCCGGGGACGGGGCCGGGGCCGGGTGAGCGTGCGCATGGTCTGTCTCCCCGTGGACGGTTGGGAACGGCCTGGCCGACGGAGGCGGGGTCGATCGTGAGTTCGAATGCTCAGCCGGGGCCGTGTATGTACGTGAGATGTGTGTGCCGGGCCCGGTTCGTTCGCGAAATCCGACGCGTCGATGCACAAATGTTTCACATGCCACGAATATCGGGTCGACAGTCGAAAGAGGAATTCCGGCCTCCCGTTCCAGGGCCTGTGCGTGGCAGCGCCGGCGGGCCTTCGACGGCCGCTCGTCGTGGCGCCGCCCCGCCGCGACCAGCGGAAACCCCCTGCTCAGGTCAAGTCGGCGCGCCGAAGAATTCTGGTGACAGAACGCGAACATACTCTGGATCGTTCCGTGACCGGATTCTCTGTATAAATTTTCTTGTCGCGAAAATCGGTGCGTCCATCAATTCGGCAGAGGGAAGAGAAATGTTCGGCAAGCGTGCTCGTAGGACTGTCGTCGCCGCCGTCGGTCTGACCGCGGCGTTCTCGCTCACCGCATGCAACGGCGACGACGCCGATGGTGCCGCCGCCCCGGCCGCCTCCTCGGCGGGCCAGAACACGGGATCTTCGAACTCGACGGGTACCTCCGGTTCGGGGTCCAAGGAGTCCACGGGCTCCTCCGGCTCCGGCTCCTCCGGCTCCGGCTCTTCCGGCTCCGGTTCCTCCGGCTCCGGTTCCTCCGCCGGGAAGGGCGCGGGCGATGCCAAGGCGGGTGCCTGCCGCACCGACGCGCTCCAGGTCGAGGCCGCCGACAACACCACCGACAAGAAGGAGGGAGTGGTGACCGTCAGCTTCAAGAACACCGGCGGCGACTGTGTCGTGAACGGCTTCGCCGGCGCCGACCTCAAGACGGCCGACGGTTCCTCGATCTCCCTGGACCGCAACGGCGAGGCCACGGGCCGAGACGTCATCAAGACGGGTGACGTGGCGGCCTTCAACATCTACTTCCCCGTCAACAACTCCGGTGGTTCCGGTGTCCGCCCGACCAAGATCGTGGTCACGCCGCCGAACGAGACCAAGTCCGTCACCCTCTCCTGGCCCGCCGGCAGCCTGCCCGCGACCGACCACCCGGACGGCACCAAGCTGGAGATCGGCCCGGTCCGCAGGGTCGGCTGACCCGCGCCACGAGCCGCCCACCGGCGTATCCGATGTTGCAGAGCCCGGGCCGACGGCCTGGGCTTTCGCGATGACCGGAGCCCTTTCCACGATGACCGGACCCCTTTTCGGTGAGTGGACTCCTCTCCGTCCGGCAGTGACAATCGGTCCGGCAGAGGAGGAGGACCGATGGCCGACGTGTTCGTGTGCGCGCGGTGCGGCGTCGCCCTGACCGCTCCCGTGTCACGGGTCGCGCTTCCCGTCCACGCCCGCCAGACGTACGGGCACCAACTGCTCCCCGCCCTCATGGAATCGGGGACGTACGCCGTCGATCCGGAGCCCTCCGGCCCACCCTGGCGGCCGTGGAACGAGATCCTGCCCGACGAGGCGGCGGCCCGCGGCGTGTTCGCGCCGCTCGACGGCCTGTCCTTCGGGGAGCCCGGAGCGGTCGCCGTCGCGCCGGGCGACCTACGCGACACCGCCCTGATCCCGGAACGGCTCGGTGGCTACTGCCTGGGCCTGGACGGGCGGGACGGCCCGAACGTGGCCTGTACGAACTGCGGGCGGGCGGTGGCGACCCGCATCGACGACTGCTCGTACTGGCAGACGGCATGGCTCGTTCCGCACGCCGTGCGCCGCGTCTCCGTCGACGGTGTCCCGGACCACCGCCCGGCGGCCGACTGGCAGACGCTGATCCGGGAACAGCAGGGTGGCACCCTGCCGGTCGAACAGTCCGGGGCCTGGGACCCTCGCTGGGAGGCGGCGATCGGCGCGTCCCTCGCCCATCTGCTGGCAGCCTCGGCGGGCGCCCGGGTGACCATGTCCGACGGTCTCCTCGCGGACACCTTCGGCCGTGCCCTCGATGCCCTGCTCCCACCGGGCCCGCCGACGAGGAGGCTCGCCCCCGCCATCCCGGGCCGTTCGGTGAGGAGGCTGGCCCTGGACGGACCGGGCCTGCCCTCCCCCGACCCGGCCCCCGACATCGCCCTGGTCCCGCGGCATCCGCGTACCGGGCGGGCGTGGGCCTCGCCCGGCGCCGCGGACACGGTGCCGCTGGCCGCCGACGTGTGGACGTACCTCGCGCTCCACGACGAACGTTCCCTGGTGCCCGCGACGGGCGGACTGCCCGACGGTGTGCTGCGCGACGACCCTCTGCCGCCACGCCCCTGGCGATTCCTCCGCCCCGACCCGTACATATTCCTCCACACGCTGGCGCGGCTGCCGGCGGTGCGACGGCCGTGGCTGCGCGAGATCCACGACCGGGTGCGGGCGCACCCGTACACCCGCCCGTTCTGAGGCCCCGTCCCGCTAACCGCGTTCCGGAAGAGGCGAGGGGCGGCGGGCACGGGCGGGCGACTCCACAAGGCCGGAGCCCTCCAGAAAGGTTCACCTGCCGGGACGCGGGGCTAAATACACCAGGCACTACAACCAGGCAACCACTTCGTGAGTCATGGTCGTTGGCCGGATTGATCGGCCGCCGATCCACACCGAAGGAACGAATGAACCGACCCAGAGGCACGACGGTCGCCGCGGCCTGCGCCGTCGTGCTCGCCACCGCAGGCGGCCTGCTCAGTGTGGCCCCCTCCGCCTCCGCCGCCGCTGTGACCTGTGCATCGCCCGTCTTCAAGCGGACGTTCTACGCGAACACCACGTTCTCCGGGACGCCCAAGCGCACGGACTGCGACTCCACGATCGACGAGAACTGGGGTACCCGGGCACCCGGTTACAAGGGCATGCCCGCCAACAAGTTCGGCGTGCGCTGGTCCATGAGCCGCGACTTCGGCTCCGGTGGGCCCTTCTCGTTCACCGTCTCCGCCCGAGACGGCATCCGCGTCTATCTCGACGGCGTCCGCAAGGTCGATGTGTGGAAGGACGGCTCCGCCACGGTCACCAGGACCGTCAACGTAACCGTCCCGAAGGGCAAGCACAGCCTCCGCGTCGACTACGTCAACTGGACCGGCGCCGCGAACGTCAAGTTCGGCTACGCCCCGCGCACGTCGGCGAGCGTCGACAAGGTCAAGCCGCTCGTCCCGACAGGCACCACCGTCAGGTACGACGCGACAAGCACGTCCACGAAGGTCTCCTGGGCCAGGAACAAGGAGATGGACCTCGCCGGATACCACGTGTACCGGCGGCTGATGGGCACCTCCTTCCCCGCGAAGCCGATCGCGACGACGACGGCCACCTCGTGGACCGACACGACCGTCCCGAAGGACGGCCACGTCCACTACTACGAGGTCCGCGCCTACGACAAGGCCGGCAACACCTCGTCGGGCACCGCGGACATCGGTATCACCACCGTCGACCGGACCGCCCCGGCCGCCCCGAAGGGCGTCGACAAGAACTGGTCCATGAACTACCCGGACCGGGTCACCCTCTACTGGGACGAGAACAAGGAGCCGGACCTCGCCGGCTACCGGGTGTACCGCTCGACGACGCTCCCGGTCGCCCTCACCCCCGAGAACCTGCTCAGCGGCGACAAGCCGACGTATTACAGCTACTACAGCGTCCCCGTGCCGCAGACCGGCGACGTCTACTACTACGTCGTCACCGCCGTCGACACGCACGGCCTCGAATCGGCCGCCTCGTCCTACGCGATGTACTACACGCGCGACAAGACACCCCCGGTGGAGACCGCGTTCAACCTGCGGGCCGAGGAGGGCGAGGCGGGCGTCACGCTGACCTGGGACCCTTCCGAGGGGACCAGCAGGGACTTCGCGGGCTACTCGGTCTTCCGGAGGCGCGCCACGGCCGCCGCCGGTACCGCGCCCGAGGAAGTCGGCAAGGGCGTGAAGGGAACCACCTTCACCGACGTCGCCCCGCCGCCCGGCACCACGTACATCTACTACGTCATCTCCGTGGACCACGCCCGAAACGGGGGCCCCTCCTCCGACAAGGTCACCGTCACCGTCACCGGCAACACGACCGCCCCCGCCGCGCTCACCGGACTGACCGCCACCCCCGAGGAGAACGGCGTCACCCTCTCCTGGGACGCGAGCGACGCCCCCGGCCTCGCCCACTACCGCGTGCTGCGCGGCACCCTCTCCGACGGTCGGTGGACGTACGCCCCGGTCGAGGACTCCTGGAGCCACCGCCCGAAGGAGATCAAGAGGACGACGTTCCACGACATGGTGCCGGCCGACGGACAGGAGGCGCGCTACGCCGTCGTCGCCGTCGACCAGTACGGCAACCAGCTCACCCCGGACACCGGCGCGACCACCGTCGCCACCACCGCCCTGGACCTCCGCCCCACCACCCCGCCCGCCACCGGCGGCCCGTTCACCTTCGTGGGCGCGGGTTCGGACGGCTACATCTCCTGGGGCTTCGTCGCCGGTGCGAACGGGGAGGGCAGCCCCGCCACCGACATCGTGATCCGCCGCTGGAACCCGCGGACGGGGGAGTTCGACCTGATCAACACCTCGCCCAGCAACTCCAGCTCCTCGTACTCGGACATCACCCAGCCGCCCACCACCACGGTGTACTACCGCCTCTCGGTCCGCTACGCCGACGGCACCGAGTCCGGCGAGACGGAGGCGGTGGCCGTCACCTACTGAGCCCACTTCCGCGGCCTCTTCCCTGAAGGAGACGGCCTACCTGCCGGTCAGCGGCGAGGGCCCGCAGGACGTACAAAGCCACCGGAATCCGGCCTTCGCCGCGGAACAGGCGACGGGAACCGAACTCGCGCTCTGAGCTTGGGAATCAACGTCGCCTGCGAGGCTGACATGGGGCTGACCAGGTCGGCCGCCAGCTGGGCGTCCCATGCGGGGACACACGGGGCACCGTTGCTGACTGCTGTTTGCCGTGCTGAAGGGCACGGACGGGGCACGACGGCCCTGGACCGCACTGCCGTCATACGCCCTCGCGAAGCGTGAGGCCGACCCCGACCGGTGGGGGCGCCTCACCGTTCCCGTTCCACCAACTCCTTGAAGTGCTCGAGGTCGTCCCGTACAAGCCGTTCGATCGCGGTCGCCTGGGCGAATCCCTTCGGCCCGCCGAATGTCTCCCTGACGGTGCCCGGGTCGTACTCGATCCGGGCCTGGACCCGGGTGTGCTCCCGGTCGATGGGCAGCAGTGAGAAGGTCCCCGCCAGGTCCGGACCGCTCGTGGTCTGCCACTCCAGCATGTGTTCCTTGCCGCGGTCGGTGATCTCGGCTTCGAACTCCTGAGCCCGGCCGCCCGCGTCGACGTCCAGGCGCGCCCGGTGCCCGTCCTCCGAACGAGCCTCGCGCACTCCTTCGACGAATCGCGGATAGGTCTCCACCTCGTGGAGGTGTTTCCAGGCCACAGCGATCGGAACAGCAACGTCGATCTGTTCTTCGAGAGTGCTCATCGGCCACCTCAAAACTCGGTTCACCGTCTATGGGGCCATGACTCCAGTATCGCCCCTGGAGGATCGATGGGGGCCGGGAGTGTCGGTGTCCGCGACCGGTGCTGCCCGTCCTCGGCGTTCCGGGACGTGGGCAGAAGGACCGCGGCGGCTTCAGGCGTGCCCGACTCCGAGTTCGCGGCCGCGATAGAAGCCTTCCCGCTCCTCGACGACGTAAGGGGCCATGGCCTCACGCCGCTGCGTCTCCGCCGCGGAGGCCCGCCAGGAGTCGCACGCTTCCTTGGTGTCCCAGAACGACACCCCGGTGATCTCTTGCCCGTCCTCGGACCAGTACGCGTAGGCGCGCCGCAGCGCCTGCGGGTACGGGTCCGGGCGCCAGGCTCTCTCGAACTCCTCCAACGCGCCCGGCTTGATGCGGCGTGTCGTCACCCAGACAAAGTGCTCCACCATCGCGGTCTCCTCTGGAGCGCCGGTTCGACTTGATGGTGCCTTCTCGAGCCATCGTAGGTCTGTGGCACGGCTTCCGCCCCTGCTGCGGCCGTGGACCAACAGGGAAGCCTGTGTCAGCGGGTGGTCACGGCGGCCGAGGGGCGGCCAGCCCCTGTCGCGAACCGCATTCCTGTCGAACGGTCGGCATCCGTCAGGCCATCAGTCCTCGTGCGGGGCCTCAAGCTCGTGAAGCCGTTCCCCGATGTCGTCGGCCCAGGTCTGTGCCCACCGGCGCAGCCCGGCAATTGCCTGCGCGTCGAGTCCGTAGGCGGCGAATTCCGTGTCATCGATCCAGTCGGCTCCGCTCAGCCGTGCTTGAAGCTCGCTGAGGTCGAAGGAGTCGCGGGCATGGCGTCGGCCGAGCTCTTCGAGTTCGACGGGGCTCCAGCGGCTCGTGGCGGCCTGCACATCGATCAGGTCCCTGGCGAGTCCGCGGTCGGCCAGGGTGCGGACCTTGGTGCCGACGACATCTTCGAGGGACAGCACCAAGCCGTGTTCGGTGTGTACGGGTGGTCGCCAGAGTGCTTCCTTGAGGATGTCGACCTCGCACTCTTCGCGGCTGGCAGGGTCGGTGACGATCAGGCGTGCGGACAGCGGGTCTGTCTCCAGGGCTTCTACGTGCCATCCGCGCCGCTCCAGTCCGGTTCGCACGACGGTCGCGATGTCCTCCATGGGATCTGGGTTCTCGGTCGCGACATCGAGGTCCTGGCTGAGCCGGTCGACCAGGCCGTGTGCTTGGACCGCGTAGCCACCGGTGAGCACCAGAGGGTAATCACCGCCCACGGCGAGCACATCTGCAAGCAGGCGGCGGTGCAGTTCTGTGAGGTTCACGCAGCGGCCTGAACGCTGTGAGCCAGCTCGTCGAAGGAGCTCTCCCAGACCTCACGGACATCACGGCTGACCAGTGTGCGCAGTGTGGGCCACAGGCCGACGAGAAGGTCGCGATCGAGGTACTGGACCAGGTCGTCGTGCTGCCCCTCGGCCAGGACGATGCGGTAGTAGCTCATCCGCAGCCGGGGCTGATCGAGGTCGAACGTAGTGAGCCCCGACCATGCCAGGTGGAGCGGCAGACTCACTGTGCCGTGCTCGGGGCCGACAAGGTCGGACAGCGCTGCGGGCAGGCGCCGAGCAAACTTGGCACGGCGGAGATCAGAAAGACCGGGCGGTGTTGCCATAGCCCGATTATCCAGGAAGAGCCAGTGGTGGGCTCCGCGATCCGCGGACGTACGCTCCCGCGGGCAGGCAGAGGGGCCGACCGGTGCCGTTCCGCCAGGGGTGCGGATGTCAAAGAGGAAGCCCCGGGACGGTTTTTAGGTTCTAGTGGTCGTCGCAACACCCCAGCTCAGGGGGTGCGATGGACTTCAAGATCCGGGAGATCCGGAAGCGCCAGGGGCCGGGGCTTTACATGGAGCGGGTGACGAGAATCGAACTCGCGCTCTGAGCTTGGGAACCACCCGGCACTTGCGCATACGGATGGCGCCTGACCTGCGAAAATGACTGCCGTAGGGAGAATGCTGGGCTCCCATCCGAACCCGTGTTGACCGCTGTGTACCGCCCCTACTGGCGACGTTGTCGCACGGCGGTGCCGTGCACGGACCGGATCCGGTCCGTGCACGCTGCAGTCGCTACCTTCGGCGCCTACGGGCCCATGCGCCCGGAAGAGCAGGCCGCCCTTCGGCGGCCCGACGTCACGCTCGAACCCCTCGCGGTCCAGATCCGTGACGCCGCACCCGAGCTGACCACCGGCCGTCGCGTCGAAGGCGACACCAAGGCGGCCGCCGGAAGGCGAACCGTCTTCCTCCCGGCCTTCCTGCACATCGAGGTGAAGCGTCACCTCGACTGGTACGCCGAGAAGAAACCCGACGGGCTCCTGTACGTCGGAGAGAAGGGCGCCCCCTTCCGACGGTCCACCTTCGGCCGCAAGTGGCGCAGGGCCCGAACCAGGGTCGGCCTGCCGGAAGGCTTCCGCTTCTACGACCTCCGCCACACCGGCCACACCTTGTCCACCCAGTCGGGCGCCACGCTCAAGGACACGATGGTCCGCGTCGGCCAGTCCTCGGAGAAGGCTGCGCTGATTTACCAGCACTCCGATGGTGAGCGGCAGCGGGAGGTTGCGTCGGGCATCGACGCCCTGGTGCAGGAGGGACGCCGGAGATTGAGGAAGCGCGCCGCTCGGCTGCACGAGAGAAATAGGCGGACGTGGGCAGGGCCGGTCGGCCCTGCCCACGTAGCCGTGACGCTCGGCCTCCAGCCAGCTTTTGGCCTTCTCGCAGCATGAAGGGGCGATCCGGTTCCTCAGCTGAGAAGTGCCTCGATCGCACTTCGAAGTGATCCGGCGAGCGAGGTCAGGGACGTGGCAGACCCAAGCGCGAGGCTTAGCATCTCCAGGGTCTCGGTCAGGCGGCGACCGTCCGGCGTCGGCTCGCGTAGCTCCTCGTCAATCCTGGCTACGGCCTGGCGGCAACCGTCGATGCTGTGCACTTCGTCAGCGCGTGCGTCGAGGGCAGCTACCAGCTCGGCGAGTCTGGTCTGTGCAGCCAACAGCCTGGGATCGTCTGCTGCAGTCCCCGAGACTTGGACTTGGCGCATGTCGCCACCGACTCTGCCGGTGTTGACCTGGTTGCCGCTGCCGGTGACATTGGTGCCACCACCAGCGTTTGCTCGCCCGAATCTCATGATCAACCTGCCTTCTCGGTTCTGTTTTCCGGACCGCCAGGCATGGGGCCTTGTTGCATGCCGCCGCCCATGTTGCCGGTGTTGACCTGGTTGTTGTCGCCGCTGATGAAGTTCTGGGTGATGGCGATGGCCTGACGTTTGAACTCGCCGGTCGCCAGACCGTGGTCGGCGAGAAAAGCGCTCACCGTGCTGAACATCCGCGATTGCAGGATCGACACGTAGCGCTGCACGTCCTCGGTCTGGTGCATGTCCTCAGTTGTCTCCCGACCGCAGTGCTCTCTCAGGCTCACCGGCCGGCCGTCGTCTTTCTCGCGGACAGCGGCAGCGGCCGTGGTCACAGCGGTCAGCAGCCCGAGGCCGCGTCCGATGGCCGTGTACACCCGGGACGCGAGCGCCACGGTATCTCCGCATGCGTGGAGGGGTGTTTCTGCCAGTTTCCTGGCGAGATCCCAGCCCTTGGCGGGCGTTACGTTTGCCGAGGGAAGCAGCGGTGCCAGGACGTGGGGGCGGGTGACGAAGTGCAGCGTGTTGCCTTCCAGGGCGGCATGCGCGAAGACCGTGACGACGATTTGGCCATCCCAGGCGACGACCTGCGCGGCGAGGTATCTCCGGGAGAAGTGCCCGGTGGGCGCATCCCGGGCTTCGGTGCACATCTCAGTGGCCTCCGGCCACTCCGACTTATCGCCGCCGCCTCCACTGCTCTGGCCCAAGCTCTTCCACCGGCCCTCGGGGATTCCGAGGAACTCGGCCACATCGCAGTTGGGCAGGGCGTGGGTTTCGACGAGAGCTCCGCGAAGCTCCTTCAGCTCCTCGCGCACCTTGTCGAGCAGCTCGTCCGCCTCGAATTTCTGACTTGCGTCGAGGTCAGACAAATCAGCTGTGGCCAAAGGCGGGTGGTCTTCTTCATCCTCACTGGTGCGGGCTGGCGTGAGCTGGATGCGGGTGGCGCCTCTCGGCCACGAGTCGAGGCCGGCTCCGACGAAGCGATCCACCCTGCCTTCCCTCCGGTACGCGATGCTTTGCCACTGCTCAGTGACCTTGCGCGCAGCGATTCTCTTGGCGGCGAAGGGAGCGAGGAAGGGACGTGTGGCGATGTGTTCGCGGCCAGGACGCAGCGACTGCATGTAGGCGTGGCACGCCCAACGGTCGAGCAAGTGAACGGTAGTGGTGGCGAGCAACAGATGCGGCGCGACAAGTAAGCCTTCCAGGACGGCATCACGCAGTAGCGGGTGATGTGGTTTGGCGAGATTCCAGAGGGCTAGTAGCGCCGCAACAAGGAAGACAGCTGGAACGAGTGCACTAAAACCCCATCGCGCGATCGCCCGGCCAGCCCGCCCGGTGAGGAACTGCCACAGCAACACGGCGGCGGCGATTGCTACAAGTCCTCGTGGATGTGAGCCCGCCAGATAGACAGGCGTTGCCAGCAACAACGCGCCACGGATCCGACGCTGCCTTCGTGCCGCAACGCTGTGTGTGAGCACCGGCGTCAGCCCGAATCCGAAGGACGGTACTGGCCGCTTTCGGGCGTACAGCACGTTGGCCAAGGCCCACTGTGCGAGAGACTCGCCGGTGAATTCATCCAGAGCCCGGATAGGACGCGGGGGCCTTCCTTGGATCTTGTCCTGCCATCGTCCGAGCCAGTCCTGTGCTTGCCCGATCCGGTTGACCCGCTCATGCATAGAACCGGCCAATCCTCGGGTGACCGAATTATTGCTTGGCACCTCATCCCGTTGCGTGTAATCGGTCCGGGCGGGGCGCTGTCCGGGCACGTAAGCGATTGGCTTTCCGGTCACGGTATCTACGGGGACTCCGGGGATAGCGTCCGGCTTCTGCGGGCCGGTGGGGTGCTGGCTGCTTCCGGTGGGCGCCATCGCCCTCCACGACAGCAGCATCTGCCACCTCCCCCGAGGACGCTTCTTATGAGGACCACACCTTGTGGCATGCGGCCCCTACTTCGCTGGTGAATGACCGTGTCTGGCTCAGAAGCACCTCAGCGTCGGCCGACACGCAACGATTCCTCGGCGCCTTGAAACCGGGCGGTAAACGTGCCCTCGCATGCGGCTGACGCAGCCGATCCGGCGGAGTGGCCCAAGTCACCCACGTTGTCTTTTGGCGCCTTCCCCGGCGTGGCTCCCATGGATTGAGGACGGCGCCGAGGCATCCGCCTCGGCGGGAGATGGGGCACACGGAGGGCACGCCACCCTCTAAGAGGTCTAGACAACAAGAAAGGCCCAGGTTGTTGACCTGGGCCCTCTTGTAAGAGCGGGTGACGAGAATCGAACTCGCGCTCTGAGCTTGGGAAGCTCATGTTCTACCATTAAACTACACCCGCAAAGCACTGGCGATCATCGTGCTTGATCGATCCCTTGTGCAGCGTTCCACACTCTACCCCATGCCAGACCTCCGGCGGTGCCGTGGGTCTTTTTTGGTGTGTGGAGACGTCTGCGCGAGGGGTGGAAACGGGTGCTGGGGGCGGGAGTTGGGGGCGTAGCGTAGGGCGTCGGAGTGCCGCCTGGAGTGGCGTCCTGTTCATCCCCTAATGTGGCGTTCTCGTCCATGTCTTGATGGGGAAGGGACTTGATGGACTCCATGGAGCGCACCGTCGTCCGTTGTGCCGAAGGGCACGTTTTCGCTACCGCCTCGTTCCCGATGCAGCAGCTCGGGTCCGGACGGATCGGCCCCGGGCGGCTTATTCGCTGTCCTCGTTGCGCGCGGCTGCGGCATGCCGTGCCCGTGGTGTTCGAGCAGCGGTAGCGGAAGGCCGCGGATGACGCGGCGGGAGCGGTGACAGGCGCGCGGGGCGGTCCCTGGTTGGGGCGGGCCCGCGCGTTCTGCGTATCCTCGGGGAGTGCTTCTCTCAGACAAGGACATCCGGGCCGAGATCGACGCCGGACGTGTACGCATTGATCCATTCGATGCGTCGATGGTGCAGCCATCGAGTATCGACGTGCGGCTCGACCGCTACTTCCGGGTGTTCGAGAACCACCGTTACCCGCATATCGACCCGGCCGTCGAGCAGACCGATCTGACGCGCATGGTCGAGCCGGACGGGGACGAGGCGTTCATCCTGCACCCCGGTGAATTCGTGCTCGCCTCGACGTACGAGGTCATTTCGCTTCCCGACGATCTCGCGTCGCGGCTGGAGGGGAAGAGTTCGCTGGGGCGGCTCGGTCTGGTGACGCATTCGACCGCAGGTTTCATCGACCCGGGATTCTCCGGGCACGTGACGCTGGAGCTGTCGAATCTCGCGACTCTGCCGATCAAGCTGTGGCCGGGCATGAAGATCGGGCAGCTGTGCATGTTCCGGCTGAGTTCGCCGGCCGAGTTCCCGTACGGCTCGGAGCGGTACGGATCGCGGTACCAGGGCCAGCGCGGGCCGACCGCGTCGCGTTCGTACGTGAATTTCCATCGGACCCAGGTGTGATACCGAATGAGTGATGACGTGCGGGAGAATCTGACGTACGAGGCATTCGGTCATGCCGTCCGCGAGCTGGCGCAGACCGTGGCCGACGACGGTTACGAGCCCGATATCGTGCTGAGCATCGCGCGCGGCGGGGTGTTCGTCGCGGGCGGCCTCGCCTACGCGCTGGACTGCAAGAACATCCACCTGGTGAACGTCGAGTTCTACACTGGGGTGGGGACCACGCTGGAAATGCCGGTCATGCTGGCACCCGTTCCGAATGCGATCGACTTCTCGGACAAGAAGGTGCTGATCGCCGACGACGTCGCCGACACCGGGAAGACGCTGAAGCTCGTACGCGATTTCTGCATCGACCACGTGGCCGAGGTGCGCAGCGCGGTCATCTACGAGAAGCCGCATTCGCTCGTGAAGTGCGAGTACGTGTGGAAGAAGACCGATCGCTGGATCAACTTCCCGTGGAGCGTGGAGAAGCCCGTCGTACGGCGTGGCGGACAGGTCCTCGACGCCTGAGACCCGGCGCACTCGGACTTCGGGGCCCGCGGACGCGGACGCCTGGGACACGGTGGGCGTCAGGCCCGCCGGGCCCGGCCGGGCGGGACTCGGGCGTTCGCTTGTGCGGGGTAGGCGTGACGTCCGGCGGGGAACACTCTCCTTCCAGGTGAACAGGTCTTGCCATGGTCCGTGGCGGAACTGGGGGAGAGATGGCAGAAGGGAACGGCACTCCGCCGTCCGGAGGGCCGAGCGGTTTACCCGAGGGAGCCGGTGGCTCCTCGACCTCCCGCTCCCGATGGCGCGGCTGGGCTGGGCGCCACGGGCCCGAGACGTTGATCGGCGCGCTGGTCGTGACCGTCGTCGGCGCGGTCGCCTCCGTGATCCTCACCTCGGTGTTCGAAGGCGGTGACGACGAGGGGGCGAAGGGCTCGCCTCCCGCTGCGTCCGGGGCGCCGGGCACGGCGACGCCCGGGTCCGCCGCCTCGCCCTCCTGCGTGGCGGAGGCGTGCGTGGGGCTGGATCCCGAGAAGACCGGGTGCGGCGTGGGCGCGCGGACGCTGGAGGAGGACTGGACCGGCACGATGCACCTGGAGATTCGGTACAGCGAGCGGTGCGGAACGGTGTGGGGCAAGCTGACCGGCGCACAGCCCGGTGACACGGTGACGATCAACACCACGCCCTCCCGGCGACAGACCGCGTCCGTGCGTACCGGGCAGACCAAGTACACGCCGATGCTCGCCGTCGAGGACGACTTCTCCGCCCAGGCGACCGCGACCGCGGTCAGCGGGAAGCCCGACGAGGAGATCCCGAAGGGCCACACCCTCCGGGTCGGGGCGGACCGGACGTCGCTCCCCTCGGCCTCGGCGAACGCGCAGCCCGTCTAAGGGCTGTCCCGTAATCCCTGGCGGGCGCGCGACGACGGCTGCGGCACCTCGCCGCGTTGCCGGAACGTCCGCATACATCCAGTATGCGGACGCCCCTCCGCCTTGCGATGCACCACATCTGACGCCGCGCGCTGGTCCGCCACGGATTGCGGGACAGCCCTTAGGCGCAGCGCATACGGGCATGGACCGCGACGGCGCAGCACATACAGGCGCAGCACGTACAAGCGCGGACCGCGAACGCGCGGCCCGCGCAGGCCCGGTCCGCACGTGCGACGGCCCCGGCACCTTCGTGCGGTGCCGGGGCCGTCGCACACACGCCGACGCGGTGCGGCGCGGTGCCGTGCCGTGGGTCAGAGCGTGCCCAGCTTGATGAGCGACAGCAGGGCGACCAGCTGGATCGCGGACGCGCCCAGGGCCTTCGGCCACGGCAGGTCGTGCGACTTGCTGACCATCGTGGTGAAGAGCGCGGCCGAGGCCAGCCAGGTGACCCAGCCGAGGACCTGGACCAGGGAGTTCTCGCCGCCGAGGAACAGGGCGAAGATCAGGCGGGGCGCGTCCGTGATCGACATGATCAGCATGGAGAGGCCCACGGTCGGCTGCCAGGCACCGTCGCCGCCGAGCTGGCGGGCGAGGGTGTGCGTGACCGCGCCCAGGACCAGGCCGCCGATGACGAAGCAGACGCCCGTGACGACGACGTAGGGGATCGCCGTGGAGATCGTCGCGTTGATCGCGTCTTCCCGGGCCTGGTCGAAGCCGAAGAGGGCGAGCAGGCCGTAGAGGAACGTGACGATCAGCGCCGGGCCCCAGACGGGGTAGTCGCGCATCTGCCAGAACGTCGGCCCCGGGCGCAGCACGATGCCGCTGAGCAGGTCCTTCCAGTGCAGCCGCGGGCCCGCGGGCTGGGCGGGGGCCTGACCGGCGCGGTAGGTGCTGCCGTCGCCGTACGGGTCCTCGCCGAGGCTGAACGCCTGGGTGTGGCCCGGGGAGTTGGCGTACGGGTCGCCCTGCCGCGGGCCTCCGTGGGGGTGGGGCTGCTGCTGGTACGGGTCGCCGAAGTACTCCGGCTCACCGTGACCACCGCCGTGACCACCGCCGTGACCACCGCCGTGGTGGCCGGGGTGATGGCCGGGCCTGGGGCCATCGGGGTTGTAGCCGCCCTGGTAGCCGCCGTTGCCGTCGTCGGCGTAGCCGCCGCGGTGGTACGAGGGAGGGGCGCCGTTGCCGCCCGTCGGCGGCCATGGCTGCTGCCCGTACGGCGGTGGTGCCTGTGTGCCGTACGGCTGCTGCTGCGGTTGCTGCTGCGCCTGTTGCGGGGTGCGGTTGTCCCGGCCGCGTCCGATCCTGAATCCAGCCACTCGTCGAACGTACCTGGTCCGCGCGGGTGTGGTGAGAGGGCCGGGGAAACCTGCCCGCCATTGCGGCCGAGCTGTGACATCCCCTAAGGGAGACCCCGGGGGAGACCGGGGGAGGCGCCGGGGCCCTGAAAACCCGCTGAGGGGGGCGGGGGCGGCTCCGCCGTACCCGTACGCGAGCGGGCGCGCCTGCGGGAGCGCGGGAGCGGGGAACCACAGGAACGCGGAAGCGGCCGGGCCCCGCCCCGAGGCAGGTCCGGCCGCTTCCGTCGTACGGCGGTCCGGGCGGTCTACTTCACCGGCTCCGGCTCCGGCCGGTCCGTCGATTCGGCGTCGCCCGCCGGGTCGGCCGGGGTCTTCACGGAGTCCAGCAGCAGCTGCGAGACGTCGACCACCTGGACCGACTCCTTCGCCTTGCCGTCGTTCTTCTTGCCGTTGACCGAGTCGGTCAGCATGACGAGGCAGAACGGGCAGGCGGTGGAGACGATGTCCGGGTCGAGGGACAGGGCCTCGTCGACGCGCTCGTCGTTGATGCGCTTGCCGATCCGCTCCTCCATCCACATCCGGGCGCCGCCCGCGCCGCAGCAGAAGCCGCGTTCCTTGTGGCGGTGCATCTCCTGCTGGCGCAGGCCGGGGACCTTGTCCATGATCTCGCGCGGAGGGGTGTAGATCTTGTTGTGACGGCCCAGGTAGCACGGGTCGTGGTACGTGATCAGGCCCTCGACCGGGGTCACCGGGATCAGCCGGCCCTCGTCGATGAGGTGCTGGAGCAGCTGGGTGTGGTGGATGACCTCGTACTCGCCGCCGAGCTGCGGATACTCGTTGGCGATGGTGTTGAAGCAGTGCGGGCAGGTCGCGACGATCTTCTTCGCCGACTTGGCCTTCTTCGTCGAGTCGTCCACGCCCCCGTCCTCGTCGAGGGACTCGCCGAACGCCATGTTCAGCATCGCCACGTTCTCCTGGCCGAGCTGCTGGAACAGCGGCTCGTTGCCGAGACGGCGGGCCGAGTCACCGGTGCACTTCTCGTCGCCCCCCATGATCGCGAACTTGACGCCCGCGATGTGGAGGAGTTCCGCGAACGCCTTCGTGGTCTTCTTGGCCCGGTCCTCCAGGGCGCCCGCGCAGCCGACCCAGTACAGGTAGTCGACCTCGGTCAGGTCCTCGACGTCCTTGCCGACGATCGGGACCTCGAAGTCGACCTCCTTGGTCCACTCGACGCGCTGCTTCTTGGCGAGACCCCAGGGGTTGCCCTTCTTCTCCAGGTTCTTGAGCATCGTGCCCGCCTCGGACGGGAACGCGGACTCGATCATCACCTGGTAGCGGCGCATGTCGACGATGTGGTCGATGTGCTCGATGTCGACCGGGCACTGCTCCACGCACGCACCGCAGGTGGTGCAGGACCACAGCACGTCCGGGTCGATGACGCCGTTCTCCTCGACCGTGCCGATCAGCGGGCGCTCCGCCTCCGCGAGCGCCGCGGCCGGGACGTCCTTCAGCTGCTCCTCGGACGCCTTCTCCTCGCCCTCCATCGTCTTGCCGCCACCGGCCAGCAGGTAGGGGGCCTTGGCGTGCGCGTGGTCGCGCAGGGACATGATCAGGAGCTTGGGGGAGAGGGGCTTGCCCGTGTTCCAGGCCGGGCACTGCGACTGGCAGCGGCCGCACTCCGTGCAGGTGGAGAAGTCGAGGATGCCCTTCCACGAGAACTGCTCGACCTGCGAGACGCCGAAGACGTCGTCCTCGCCCGGGTCCTCGAAGTCGATCTCCTTGCCGCCGGACGTCATCGGCTGCAGCGCGCCCAGGGCCGGCTCGCCGTCCGCGTTCCGCTTGAACCAGATGTTCGGGAAGCCGAGGAAGCGGTGCCAGGCGACACCCATGTTGGTGTTGAGCGAGACCGTGATCATCCAGATGAGCGAGGTGCCGATCTTGATCGCGGCGACGAGGTAGATGAGGTTCTGCAGCGTGCCGAGCGTGAGGCCCTGGAACGCGAGGACCAGGGGGTACGAGATGAAGTAACCGGCCTCGTAGCCGTCGACGTGGTGGATCGCGCCTTCGAGACCGCGCAGGGTGAGGATCGCCAGGCCGATGATGAGGATGACGTACTCGACGAAGTACGCCTGCCACGCCTTGGAGCCCGCGAAGCGGGACTTGCGGCCGGCCCGTGAGGGCAGGTTGAGCAGCCGGATGGCGATCAGCACGAGGATGCCGACCGTCGTCATCAGGCCGATGAACTCGGTGTACATCTCGAACGGCGCCCAGTCGCCGATGATCGGCAGCACCCAGTCGGCCTTGAAGAGCTGGCCGTACGCCTGGAGCAGGGTCGGCGGCAGCGTCAGGAAGCCGATGGCGACGAACCAGTGCGCGAAGCCGACGATCCCCCACCGGTTCATCCGGGTATGGCCGAGGAACTCCTTGGCCAGGGTGATCGTGCGCTGCTTCGGGTTGTCGGTACGGCTGCCTGCCGGGACCGGCTGTCCGAGTGTGACGAACCGGTAGATCTGCGCGACGGCTCGGGCGATGAGCGCAACGCCGACCACAGTCAGCACCAGCGACACGATGATCGCGGCGAGTTGCATTTGGGGGCTCCTCGGGCCTGCGAGGGTGGGATCCAGCGTCTACGAGCGAATACTCGCATCTACTAAGCAGTAACTTAATCAGTCCGTGCTGACACTACCCACTTATTCCGCGGCGCTGTAGCCGCATCGGCGGTGATCTGTGTCGCTCAGGTGCGCCTTTCGGGGCGGGGCGCCCCGGGGAGGTCCCGGAACAGCGGAATCCGTACGGTACGCGCCAGGATGGCCAGGTCGAGGCGTACTCCGCGGTGCTCGGCGTAGTGCTGGTCGAGCAGGTCGGGTTCGTCCCAGGGCATTTTGGAGCGGGAGCGGATCTGCGCCAGGCCGGTGAGGCCCGGTTTCAGCTCCTGTCGCCAGTGTCGCGCGCCGGATGCGCCGGATGCACCGGAAGCGTCGCCGGGGTCGCCGGGGCTGCAGGGGTCGGTGGCGTCTGTGGGGTCGGCGGGGGCTGGGGTGTCTGTGAGGTCTGCGGGATTCGTGGTGCTCGTGGGGCGGGATCGGAGGTCGTCCGGCGGCAGGGGCTCCGGGCCGACGAGGGAGAGGTCCCCGCGTACGACGTGCGGCAGGCGGGAGAGCACGTCGAGTCGCAGCCGGCGGGTGCGCAGCGAGCACAGGACGAACACCCTGCCTCCCTGTCCGACCCGGGGCGAGCGCTCGATGATGCCGCCCGGCGGCCTTCGTGCCGCGAGGGCGAGGGCGCCCGCGGCGAGCGCCGGGGCGGACAGGGCCAGCAGGGCCGATCCGAGGGCCAGGTCCAGGACGCGCTCGGCCGACAGGCGCCGCCCCGGGCGCCACTTCGGGGTGCGGTCCGGGCGGTGTCCCGCGAGTCGCCCCGGGTGGCGTCTCGGGAGTCGCGCGAGGGCTGCCGCCGACGGCCGGTGCGTGGGGTGTCGCCGCCCCCGTGACCGCACCTGCCCCTGTTGTCTTCGTTGCTCCCGTTGTCTCCGCTGCCCCTGTCTCTGCATCGTTCGCACCTGCCTGGTGGGATCGGTGGGCCGGAGTGACAGATTTGCACGACTCGCGGCGGTTTATGGCAGAACGATGCCATGGCGTGATGATGGGGAGGGGTTGCGTGGCTCGTGGGGCGAGCGAGTGTTGTCCAGGAGTGGTCGGGATGATCGGTGCGCACTGGGTGGGTGCACGTTAGTTGAGTCGGTCCGACTCAACTCTGTTGACACTGGGATCGGTGTCATGCATCCTTGAGTGAGTTCCGCTCAATGCAGTCATCCTGGAGGAATCGAAATGGCACGTGCGGTCGGCATCGACCTGGGCACGACTAACTCCGTCGTCAGCGTTCTCGAAGGCGGCGAGCCCACCGTCATCACCAACGCAGAGGGCGCCAGGACCACGCCGTCCGTCGTCGCCTTCGCGAAGAACGGCGAGGTGCTGGTCGGTGAGGTCGCCAAGCGCCAGGCGGTGACCAACGTCGACAGGACCATCCGCTCGGTCAAGCGCCACATGGGCACCGACTGGAAGATCGAGCTGGACGGCAAGAACTTCAACCCGCAGCAGATGAGCGCCTTCATCCTGCAGAAGCTGAAGCGTGACGCCGAGGCGTACCTGGGCGAGAAGGTGACCGACGCGGTCATCACCGTTCCCGCGTACTTCAACGACTCCGAGCGTCAGGCCACGAAGGAGGCCGGCGAGATCGCGGGCCTGAACGTTCTGCGCATCGTCAACGAGCCGACGGCCGCCGCTCTGGCGTACGGGCTCGACAAGGATGACCAGACGATCCTGGTCTTCGACCTCGGTGGCGGCACCTTCGACGTCTCGCTGCTGGAGATCGGCGACGGCGTCGTCGAGGTGAAGGCCACCAACGGTGACAACCACCTCGGTGGTGACGACTGGGACCAGCGCGTCGTCGACTACCTGGTGAAGCAGTTCGCCAACGGGCACGGCGTGGACCTGTCCAAGGACAAGATGGCGCTCCAGCGTCTGCGCGAGGCCGCGGAGAAGGCGAAGATCGAGCTCTCCTCCTCGACCGAGAGCACGATCAACCTGCCCTACATCACGGCGTCCGCCGAGGGCCCGCTGCACCTGGACGAGAAGCTCACGCGCTCGCAGTTCCAGCAGCTGACCGCCGACCTGCTGGAGCGCTGCAAGACGCCGTTCAACAACGTCGTCAAGGACGCGGGCATCCAGCTGTCCGAGATCGACCACGTCGTTCTCGTCGGTGGCTCGACCCGTATGCCGGCCGTCGCCGAGCTCGTCAAGGAGATGACCGGTGGCCGCGAGGCCAACAAGGGTGTGAACCCGGACGAGGTCGTCGCCATCGGCGCCTCGCTCCAGGCCGGTGTCCTCAAGGGCGAGGTCAAGGACGTCCTGCTGCTCGAC